>JAAEZV010000178.1 GCA_018222695.1 Gammaproteobacteria bacterium | reverse complement strand
GGTCAGGGGTTACCGGGTCGAAGCACAACCCATCGAATCACTGCTGCAGGATCAATTTGCCGACATTGAGACAGCGGTGTTGGACTGCCAGGACAACGAGCTGGTCGCGTTGTTGAGAGCCCCGGCCCTGTGGTCACAAGACACCGCGGCCAACAATATCCAACCCTTAAACCATGGATTGGTAGGTGAGGCGCAGCAGCTGATATCAGCTCGATTCCCGCCTTACGCGGTACCGAGTCGCTTTTTTGTCGTGAATCAATTCGAGCTAGTGCCCGCCTCCGGCAAAATCAATCGCCGCGCCCTGCCCTCGGTAGCGGATGTCGTCGGTTCTGAGGCGACAGAGAGTGCGGTGAGCACGGTTTTTACCGATGACGAGAGTGCGTCTTTGCCAACCGAGGTGTTGACCCTGTGCCGCGCTGAGCTGGGACCGACACTCGATTGGCATGATGACTTCATCAACTGGGGCGCTCACTCGATTGCGATCGCGCGGTTAACGCAGCAACTTCAGGCGGCGGGCTATCCCGTGTCGGTCAGGGGCTTGCTCAGCGAGACGCGCACCGCCGCAGCCATCGCCGAGCTGCCGACTCAACGCGACGACGATCAGGCGTCAGTGGGGTCGACCACCGGAACGCAGGCAGGATCAGAGGCGCACTCAGAGGGCGCCCGACAAACGGGTCGCTCATATGGATTCCGACACTTCTCGGCACTGCAGGCCATGGCCGCGGTGTTACTGAGGGTGCCGCTACTTTTGATGGCCGCATTGGGGCTCGCCATTATCGACCCTGAGGAATTGTTGCTGGTGGGGGATATTGTGGGCTTTTTGCGGGCGACCATCATCGCCTATTGCGTCTACATGGTCGTGCCCTTCGTTAATCTGGCTTGGGTGCTTTTGTTACGCTCTATTCAGGCGATTTCAGTGCGCACACCCAGGATCACGCCCGGGCGCTACCAAAAGTTCTCGAGTCATCACCTGCAACTGTGGTGGTTAGAACAACAAGCCGACTTTGTGCTCAAGCCGCTGGTAAAAGGATTGCGCAGCCCGGTGCTCTTCAACTGGGCGCTCAAACGTTTGGGCGCCGACGTTCACCCCAAAGCCTTTATCGCCCAAAGCACCGAGTGGTATGGCCCGCTCTCGCTCATCTCAATCGGGCCAGAGGCAGTGGTGCAGGCGGGCGTGCAAATCAGCAGTGCTCGCTGGGAAGGAAACGAATTTGTTCTGGACACGATCCACGTGGGTCACAAAGCGCGGGTGGGTAGCCGGTCCATGCTCTGCGGTGGCGCCTCACTGGCACATCATTCGTGGCTCACACCGCTGTCCAGCTTGGATACCAAGACCGAGCCGAACGCTCAGGTCAGCGGTGTGCCGGGGACTAAAGCGGGCAACTACCAACCCCCCAAGACACCTGACCTTGCTCCCTCCTCAGCATTCACCGACGCGGTGATCGACCTGCGTAATGTCACCACGCAATTTGTGCTGGAACTCGGACTGGTGATCATGCCCGGGGCGTTTATTGCCCTGCTGACCACCTGGTTTCTCGGATTCGAGGCCCTTAGCAAGGTGAATCTGGATGCGAACATGCTGACGGGTCGCGATCTGTTGGTGATGAGCGGCGCGGGCGTGATCGGTATTTGGCTGGGGGTACTCACCAGCTCGCTCATTCTCTGCACTTTCCTCCGATTGACCCCCACTCCGCCGGGCTGGACGCGCACCGCCAGCTTCCAGGGTACGCTGGCACGTTATCGACAAACCAAAATGAATCAGGTCCAGCAGATGTGGGGCTGGAGCCTCACCGGCCAATACCTGCGTGCACTGGCAGGCGTCAAATTCTCGCGGGTCGGGGCCTCAGAGTGCGATGAGTTAGTGAACCTGCTTCCTGAGCATCTCCATGCGGATGCCAACGTGTTCATCGCGCAGGGCTGCTTCTGCAACGTACTTGATGAGCACGGCGCTTTTCTGCTGACGCAACCGGTTCAAATGCCTGCCGGGTTCTTTGCCAGTAACAACGCCATGGTCGAACCGGGACCCATCCCCGGCAACCTGCTTCTGGGGGTGTCGACACCACTCGGCCCCCACCTGTACCGAACGCAATACAACGACCGCCCCGATACCAAGCGCGTCCTTGCAGGCAACCCACCGTTGGAGATGGGCGCCACCGACCCTCAGAGTGCGCCCGCTCACCCGATGCCATCACTCGGTATTTTTCTGGCACGGTTCCTACTCAACGATCTGGGCTCCGTGGGTATCATCCCGGGGATCACGGTATTTTTGGCCACCGGCTTACTGGTCAGCCTCAACATGATGGGCTTTAGCAATGTGGGCGCGGCGTTGATCACCAGCATCGTTGTACCGCTGTCGTTGCCCCTGCTCGCACTGCTCGTCAAGCTGATTCTGGTGGGCAATCACTGGGGGCGTCATAACAGCGCGCCGTTTTGGTCGGTGCGTCATTTCACCTACTTTCTGGCGCAGGACTGCTTCTTCCGCTTGATGACCGGCTTTATGAGCACTGTATCGGGCACGGCACTCGCAAACCCGATCTTGCGACGCTTCGGCTGCCGAATTGGCCAACGCACATTAATAGGCTTGCCCCTGCAGATGTCTGACTGGCACGCAGTCGATATCGGCGATGACTGTGTGATTAACGGACAAATGCAATTGCACAGTTTTGAGGATCGTGTGCTGACAGTATCCCGCACAAGAATCGGAAATGGCTCTGCTATCAACTACGGCACCATGCTGATGGGCGGCGCACACCTCGATTCAGGCGTTACAGTTGATCCACAGTCGCTGGTACTGAAAGCCATGAAGCTGAACGCCGGCGTTCATACAGGTAGCCCGACCCAGCGTATTCGCTGACTCCCCGAAAACACTCACTCCGCGATAAAATCAGCGCCGCATGGGCTCCCAACGCCAATAGGTCAAGCAGCGCCACAGCCATTCCAATGGTCCGCGCCGAAATCGCTGAAGCCACGAGTGGCACAGGAGAAGCTGCAGGAAATAGACCACAACGGCGAACGCCACCACCTGTGCCGGACCCCACACAAAGGCGGCGCCCAACCCATACCCATAAAAAACCGTCGTAAAGATCACCGTCTGACTGAGGTACCCGGTCAAGCTCATTTGCCCCGCACTGGCGATCAAGTTCCTCATTCCGACCAGCCAGCGACCTTGAACCCAGCACCAGACGCTGCAGAACCAGGCTCCTGTCAAACTGAGAGTGGCGACCAGATACACCAAATCGCCGCCCAGTACCTGCCGTGGCGTGGCGTCTGAAAGTGCAAACGGCATGTAGCCCACAGCTCCTGACCAATATCTCTCTATCGCCATAAGAGACAGTCCCAGCACCCACAGCCCTAGCGCAGTGAATGTCGATTGCGCGCGCGTCAGCCGCGCCAGCGCGCCCCAGTCGCTCCGCATGAGGCAAAACCCCAGAAGAAAACAGGCGAGCACCAAAAACCCCGAGTCGGGATACTGCCAATCGGCCCAGAAACGTTCGGGTAAAAACGTTGAGTGGTAAGCCAGCACCTCTGTGAAGCTGCCCACGGCGAGTGGCGAGTAGTCCCGATCTTCCTCAAGCCATGACGCGGCTTCCATCGCGTTTTCCGCGGGCCATTCGTCCCCCCGATCGCCACCCAAAAGATGACCCAGTGGAAAACTGAGCGCCAAAACCAGCCCGAGTGAGAGCAACCAGTTTGTGGGCAAGCGATAAAGCAGTAACAGCAAGACACCGAGCTCGGCATAGAGCATCAGAATGTCACCCTCAAAGAGCAGGCCATGCAGATAGCCTAAGAGCATCAAAACGCTGAGACGACGCAGAGAGCGGACCGTGGTGTATTCAGGAGATTGGGTTTGCAAGAAGAAACCCATGCCAAATAGCAGGCTATAGAGCATCCAAAACTTGGTTTCAAACAAAACGTGTTTGGCTTGCCACGCCAGCTGATCGATCATTCCCGACCAGGCAGGATAGTCCGCGCCAAAACTGAACACGTTGACCAGCAAGATGCCGAACAGCGCCACGCCGCGCAGTACATCGAGAAACGCGATGCGGTTGACATCTCCGACCTCAGCGGTCAAAAGAGGACATCCCACTCCTGATCGACCAGTTGCAGCGTTTTGCCCAGCCCTTTCGAGAGGGCCTGATCGTAGACGGCGGAGGCGACCGCGATATCTTCAATCGCAAGCCCAAACGGATTCCAGAAAATACGTTCGTCGGGGTCTTCACGACCCGGTATGTGCCCTGATACCACCGCGCCAAACTCGCCGTGAATGCTGTCACGCGTTACCAGACCCTCGTGGTGCATGCGCGCCAAGACCCGATCGGAGTGCACGCTCTGGTGCCAGTCGTCCACCACAATTTTATCCGCGGCACTCACCAGCTCAAAAG
>JAAEZV010000177.1 GCA_018222695.1 Gammaproteobacteria bacterium | reverse complement strand
GGGATTCAAGGGATCGTCATTAAAGATGACGTTGGGTCTGGTGGAGTCGTTTTCAGAATCTGTGAATGAGTAACCAGCGCGCGCCTGAGGCAAAAGGGGCGCCAGCGCTAGCTTTTCGAGCTCGATATCCGCGTTGTACTGCGCGATTTGCGTCTTCAGCTGGGCGTCGTTCTCTAAAGCCAGCTCATAAATGTCCACCAGTGTGTCGGCCTGCGCTGCAACACCGAGCGTCCCGCTCAAGATAGCGGCGGTCAGGGCGCGAGTGGGGAGGGGCAATGTTGGCATGGCTTTTCAGGGCCTGAATCATTAAGGGGACGGGAGTCTACCACTGTGCCATCGGCTTTTGCGGCGTCAAATCCGGCAACATTTTGGCAGTTCCCGGGCCTGAGCGGCTTGCTACACTGTCGGAATGGTGGACAAAACCAGACAGGCGCAGCCGCGCAGTAGACAGAGAAAGGGCTATCACATTGACCTGTCGGATCTGCACGCCCAGTGTGAGGCCAACTATCACCGGTTGATGCGCCTTTTTCCCGCCTATGAGCAGGAGAGCCAATGTATTTTTGAGGCGGGTGAGGTCTCGGTGGTGCTCGAGGTCATGGCGCGCGACCGCTACACCACGGATATGCGGCTTCGCTACCAAGGTGTGCTGTCTCACTTTGGGTCTAACAGCTGTTTCGATCTGCGCCTTTATCACGATGCCAGAATGGCCGAGGTCGTGCATTGCAGCACTTCCCGGCGTTTCGAGGCCCGTTACCGGTACCCCAACCCCGATATGCTGCAGCGAGATGAGAAGTTTCAGCAGAACCGCTTTGCGGCAGAGCTGTTGGAGTTTTGCCTCAACAATGGCCGGTCAGTCGACGCTGTCCTGCCGGAAGCCGACCCACCCTCACCATGAACGCGCTCAGTGGCGTGGCCACAGTCAGCACGGCTGCCTCCAGCCGCGTGGTGCAGCTGTCTGACACTCACCTGATGCGTGAGCTTGGCGGCAAACTGGTTGGCATTGATACCGACAGATCTCTCGCCGCGGTGTGCCGTTTAGTGGCAGCTCAAGGCCCGATTGATGCGCTGCTGCTGACCGGGGACCTGGCCGGTGATGAAGCGGAGGAGGCCTACGCGAGGCTAGACGCGGCATTAACGCCGCTCGGCGTACCCAGTTTTTGGCTACCCGGTAACCACGACGCCGTCTGGTCGGACGATCACTCGCTGAAGTCGCACTTTAAGCGAACGGTGCAGTTGCCTCACTGGGACATACTCATGCTGAACACGCAGCATCCGGGCGCTGTGGCGGGTTACCTGGCCGGCTCGGAGATCGAGGCGCTAGAGCAGGCGGTTGATTATGCCCAGGCAATGGGAAGGCCCTTACTGGTGGCGACCCATCATCCGCTGATGCCAGTGGGCTGCGAATGGCTGGATGAGATTGGCGCTGAAAATGCGCAGGCAGCGCTGCAGCGCCTGGCTCCTCTGGGCGAGAAGGCGGTGGTGATCTCAGGGCACGTCCATCAGGATTCTGGGCAGGCCTACAACGGCGTACAATGCCTGACGGTCCCTTCGACCTGCATTCAATTTGCGCCCGGCTCAGCGGAATTTCAGGTGGACGCGCAGGCGCCGGGATGTCGTATGCTGACACTCCATGAGTCAGGCGAGTGGGAAACGGCTGTACTCAGGGTCACCGATGAGACGTTTGCCGTTGACCTGGACTCACCGGGTTACGCGTAAAAACGGGATTGTTACTCTGGCTGGTTTTTGCCGAGGGGTAAGCCTCCGCAAATGCCAACCGTACTGCACGAGCTATATTAGAAAATGACCAAATACAACGCTGACGCTATTGAAGTCCTGACTGGTCTGGAGCCGGTCCGCAAGCGTCCCGGCATGTATACCGACACCACCCGCCCTAATCATCTGGCTCAGGAAGTCATCGACAACTCGGTCGACGAGGCACTGGCGGGGCACTGCAGCCAGATCGACGTTGTGTTGCACAGCGATGGCGCTGTCAGCGTGACCGATGACGGGCGCGGCATGCCCGTCGATCTGCACCCCGAGCAAAAGTTGCCTGGGGTCGAGGTCATCCTGTCCACCTTGCACGCCGGGGGCAAGTTCTCGGACAAGAGCTACCAGTTCAGTGGTGGTCTGCACGGTGTGGGCGTGTCCGTAGTCAATGCCCTGTCAGAATTGCTGGAGGTCACGATTCGCCGAGACGGGAATGTACACACCATGGCGTTCTCAGGCGGTGACAAGACCGCCGATCTGAAGGTCACGGGTAGCTGTGGCAAGCGCAATACCGGCACGGGGATCCGCTTCAAGCCTGACCCGCAGTATTTTGACTCGGCCAATTTCTCCGTGCCCAAGCTGAGCCACGCGTTGCGCGCCAAGGCGGTGCTGTGTCCCGGCCTGAAGGTCACGCTCACCGACGAGAAAAAGAAAGAGAAAACCGAGTGGCACTACGAGGATGGCATCTCCGATTATTTGGCGGATGCCACGATCGATTTCCCCGTGATACCGGAGACGCCCTTCCGGTCGCATTTTGAAGGGGAAACCGAGGCGGTGGACTGGGCCATACAGTGGCTGCCTGAGGGCGGCGAGGTTGTCGCTGAGTCCTACGTGAATCTTATTCCCACACCTCAGGGTGGCACCCATGTGAACGGCCTGCGATCGGGTTTGCTGGATGCCCTGCGCGAATTCTGCGAGCTGCGCAATCTGCTGCCCCGCGGGGTCAAGCTGACCGCCGAGGACGTATGGGATCGCTGCTGTTTTGTCCTGTCATCGAAGTTGCAGGACCCGCAGTTCTCGGGTCAGACAAAAGAACGGCTCTCTTCCCGCGAGGCGGCCGGGTTTGTCTCGGGCGTCGCGAAAGATGCTTTCGGACTGTGGCTTAACCAACACACCTCTGACGCAGAAAGGCTCGCCGAGCTCTGTATCGAGCGCGCCCAGAGCCGTCTCAGATCTGCCAAAAAAGTGGTGCGCAAGAAAGTCGCGTCGGGGCCGGCACTGCCGGGCAAGTTAGCGGATTGTTCTAGCGAAGACCCCACGCGCGGCGAGCTGTTCCTGGTGGAAGGTGATTCGGCAGGGGGCTCGGCCAAGCAGGCGCGCGATCGCGAATATCAGGCGATTCTCCCGCTCAGGGGCAAGATCCTGAACACCTGGGAGGTCGACGCCCTCGAAATTCTCGCCTCTCAGGAGGTGAATAACATTTCCGTGGCGCTGGGGATCGAGCCCGGCAGCACCGACCTGAGCCAGCTGCGTTATCACAAGGTCTGCATTCTGGCTGATGCGGACTCCGATGGCCTGCACATCGCCACGCTGATCTGCGCGCTGTTTTTGCGACACTTCCGTCCGCTGGTGCGGGCCGGGCACGTGTTTGTCGCCATGCCGCCGCTCTACCGTGTTGATGTGGGTAAAGAGGTGTACTACGCCCTTGATGAATCCGAGAAGAACGGCATTCTCGAGCGCCTCGAGGCGGAAAACAAACGCGCCAAGCCTGCCGTGCAACGCTTTAAAGGGTTGGGTGAGATGAACCCCCCGCAGCTGCGCGAGACCACCATGGATCCCGATACGCGGCGTTTGGTGCAGCTGGTGCTGGATGAAGACGGCGACACCGATGGCATGTTTGATTTACTGCTGGCCAAAAAACGCGCTGGAGACCGGAAGACCTGGCTCGAAGCCAAAGGGGATCTAGCCGACATCGCCAGCTGAGGTGATATCCATTTCCACTCGGCGTTAGCCCCCGTCTTTCACTACAGTGTGATGGGTGGTAACAGTGACTTGCGGCAACTCTGGCTACGATGCGATGTCGCTGAGTCCAGAGTGTTTTAGACCCCGTATAGTGAGCAATCTACGCCGAGCGCTACATAGGCGCACGAAGGAGCACACATCATGAAAACGCGTTTTGCACTGGCCTGCGCCGCGGCAGCACTGCTATCCCAAACGGCGCTGGCCGATTGGCAGGTCGGGCCCGGGTCACAGGTGCGGTTTGTGTCGATTAAGAACAACACGATTGGTGAGGTCAGTCATTTCGAGACCCTCGCTGGCTCGGTGACCGACGCAGGTGAGGTTGAGGTGCGGGTGGTGCTGGATTCTGTCGAGACCAATATCGGTATCCGCAACGAGCGGATGAAGAAGATGCTGTTCGAAGTAGGTCTTTACCCTGAAGCCGTGATCACCGCGCAACTGGATGCCGAGGCAGTCGCAGCGCTTTCTGCGGGCGGGGTCACCGATGTGGCATTACAAATCGACTTGCATGGCCAGACAGTGACGAAGGACGCGCAACTCAGCGTCGCGGTGACGGAACAGGGTGTGAGCGCGGCCACCACTCAGCCCATTCTGCTTAATGCAGCAGAATTTGGATTGGAGGGTGGCGTGGCGGCGCTTCAGGAGATCGCGGGCCTC
>JAAEZV010000176.1 GCA_018222695.1 Gammaproteobacteria bacterium | reverse complement strand
GGTAATGCAACGATGTAGACCTCGGGGTGACCAAAGAACCAGAACAAGTGCTGGAACAACAGGGGGTTGCCGCCAACGTGCTCGGCTTCGCTACCCATGGTCATGATCGCCGGCATAAAGAAGCTGGTGCCCAGCAACACATCCAGTGACATCATAATCGCGCTCACAAAAAGCGCCGGGAAGGCGAACAGAGCAAGGACAGTTGCAACAAAAATGCCCCATACCGTGAGTGGCATGCGCATCAGTGTCATCCCGCGGGTTCGGGCCTGCAGGATGGTCACCACGTAGTTCAGGCCGCCCATGGTGAAGCCGATGATGAACACCGCCAGAGAGGCCAACATCAGCAGGATTCCCGCCTCGGAACCGGGCGTGCCTGGCAGAATCGCTTGCGGCGGATACAGCGTCCAACCCGCTCCGGTGGATCCCCCTCCGACAAAGAAACTGGCAGCGAGCAACAACACCGCAGTGAAATAGACCCAGAAACTGATCATATTCAGCCACGGGAATACCATGTCCCGGGCACCGACCATGAGCGGAATCAAATAATTCCCGAATCCACCGAGAAAGAGCGCCGTCAGCAAATACACCACCATGATCATGCCGTGCATGGTGACCGCCTGCAGGTAATAGGCGGGGTCAATAAAGGTGAAGGTATTCGGCCAGGCCAGCTGCAATCTCATAAACCATGAGAGCACCAGCGCCACCATGCCGATGGCGATGGCCGTTGCCGCGTACTGGATCGCGATCGTTTTCGCGTCCTGTGAAAAAACGTATTTCCCCAGCCAGGTCTTGGCATGGTAGAGCTCCATCTCCCCCACTTCGGCGGGGCGAACAAAACTCGTCTCGTCGTGTGCTATGTGTTCCATCGTATTCTCCGGACTAATTCTGCTGCGCCAGCGTGACCGGCTGCTGTGGGTTTTCGAGGGTAGAGATGTAAGCCACCATGTCCTCGATGGCTTGCTCGTCCGTCATGGTGTTGGCGACCAATCCCATCTGAAGGCCATAGAGGTCGTCAGCATGGCGGCCACGAATACCGTCACGGAAATTTTTGATCTGAGAGGCAAGATACCAATCCTCAAGTCCAGTGAGCGCAGGCGCATTGACTGTCCACACACCCTCACCCGACTCACCATGGCACTGCGCGCAGGTCGACAGGTACAAGGCCTCTGATTTAGCTGGATCCCCCGATGCACTCGGCTCATATCGCTCTACGGCAGCGGCCAGCCCCAAATTGCCGCTGTCGTCGAACTCCGCCTGACCCGATAAAGTGCCGATGTAACTCACCACATTGTTAATGGCGGCGGCATCCCCCAACATCATCGCCATTGGCGCCATAGTGCGGCCCCAGGTGTCGTCCTCATGCGTGCCGCGCACGCCGCGCTTGAAATGGCGCAGCTGTCGCTTCATGTACTCACTATCCATGCCGGCCAGTCGCGGGGCATGCATCGCTTTGTTGCCTTCGGCGTTCACGCCGTGGCAAGAACTACACACTGCATAGCCAGCCTGCCCGGCCACCAGATCAGTGCTCAGCTCAGCTTGAGTCTCCGCAAAAGTGGGCTGGTCGGCGAGCCAAGCATCATAGGATTCCTCGGTGTCGACGATCACGCGACCCCGCATCGCGTAGTGACCTACCCCACATAGCTCCTCACAGAGCAAGTCGTAGCTGCCAGGCTCCGTGGGCTCAGCCCAGATGTAGGTCACCTGACCAGGAACGAAGTCCATCTTCACGCGGAATTGCGGGACGGTGAAGTTGTGCAGCACGTCAGTTGATCTGAGCAGAAAGGTCACTGGCTGGTCGACCTTTAGGTGCATCACCGGGTCATAAATAATCACATCATCCTGACCAAAGGGGTCAGAGGGATCGATGCCTAGCGGGTTCTGCTCCGAGGTGTGGCTAACCGCCACTGCACCCAACTGACCATCCTCTCCGGGGAGCCGGTATGACCAGTTCCATTGGCGAGCCAGCACCTCAAGCTGCATGGCATCATCTGGTGGCGTCACAACGTCCTTCCAGATAAGTAACCCCGGTGCCAGCATCGCAGCGATGCCCACCGTGGTGAGGCCGGTGAGCCACGTCTCCATCTTGACGCTCTCAGGCTCGTATTCGGCCCGGCGGCCTTCCTTGTTTCTAAACTTGATGATGCAGTAAGCAATAAAAGCGTTACAAAGCACGAACCCCAGACCTGTGACAACAAACGTCAAGGTGACGGTGTCGTCCATCGAGGACCAGTTAGACGCTATCGGTGTGAAGTACCACGGACTGAGGAAGTGGAACACCACCGTCCCCAAAACCAAGACGAGCAATACAATTGCAGCAAACATAGTTTATCTCTCGCACCCAGTGCAAAAAATGGGCACCAACGCCCCCCCAGTACACGACCATCAGATGAAGAAACTACCGCTTACCGCATTCTTATCGTGATGTATCGATACTCCCTATTGGTGGCTGTACTTTGCAGCCGCGTTATTGTTGTTGCTTGTTCGGACGGCCCTGAAATATCAGCGCCCAGTTCCTAAACTTCTCCCAATTGCGAAGCAACAGCATTAGCAACCGGGTGTGTGTCACCTCAGTGCCAGCTCGCTCGAGTTTGGGATGTTGTTTTAAAACTTTTTTCAGTTTTTTCTGATCTTCCCGATCGGTCTCAACAAAAAGCACGTGACGGCCTTGGGCCAGCGCTTTTTCAAATCGGGTGAAATGGACATTAGGAGCCTGCATACCGATGAAGCCGGCCTCCCAGGTCGCAAAGCCGAAGCCGATGATGGCCAAAAACACAAAGGGGACCCAGCCGACCTGCGCCGCAATACCCGAGAAGTGTGCCACCAGCAGAATGACGCCTGCCACGGCCAAGCCCAATACCGCACCGATCTCACCGGAGTGGATGACATCGGTTTTCAGAAAGCTGGCCACGCGATTCACGTCGTGGTTGTCGAGGCCAACGTCATCATTACTGAGCAAATAGATCTGCGGACGGGCTATGCCGCCAGTTTCGAGGTCGTGCTCAATCTGTTCGAGATCGTCCAGATCGTCACTGATGTAGTAGAAGCGCTTCATGAGCCCTCCTCTTTATTATTTTTCTATCCCCAGCCCCGACCTTTATTAGCTCGTTGGCTGGACTGATTTTCCTGCTTGGCCTCTGTGTGCCTTCACTCTGCCCGACTCACATTCCCTAACGCGGTCGTTGATAGCAGACGCAGAAAAATTTCCCCACTCGTCCGAGTATAGTCGTGTGTTCAAGGGAAGGAAAGCCGTTCGAGCCAGTAAATAACGGCCATCACGGGCGAGAATTTTGCAGGTTCAGTGCGTCCTGAGCGGGGCTTTTTCGAGAAACTGACTGAGTGGATCCACCAAATAATCACCGAAGGGCTGAATGTCGCGATAACCGAGCGATCGGTACAAAGCGTCGGCCTCGGGTTGATAGATGCCCATCTCCAGTCGAGCACAGTCGATACCTTCGGCCAGAATCTCAGCCTCAATCGCGCTCATCAATTTGCGGGATAGGCCGAGCGCTCGATAAGCCTCTTGCACATACAGCCGCTTGATTTCGGCATACCCCGCCTCGCGATAGAAACGCGCCGCAACACAAGCAATACAGTCACCGGCCTCGCTGCCGGACAACGGTTCATCCGTTTTCGCTGGCTGGCCTGCGGCATCGGGGCTTGATGACAGAAAGGCACCGAGGAAGACCGCATCACCGGTTCTCAGGCTCTCGCTACTAATAAGATGATTACTCTCGGCGGGATATAACGAGGCCATATACTCATCGGAGAGCACCAACAGGTGATCTGCCTCAGCACCCAGTATGGGTGCCAGCGAAATGCTCACAGCCCGAGGGTCACGTTCATGCTGTTCAGAATATTGATCCATCCAAAAGACCTTATCACGCAACCAGCAACTCCCTGTCCTGTAGAGACCGGCGTCTAAGGTCAGCGCCAGACCCCGGGACAATCGGGCAAAAAAGCTCAAGCATGGGTGACACAGCGCACGTCTTATTCGGCAGTGACTCAGTCAGCAGTGAACATCAAAACCAGCGCACCATGCCGATCAACCCCGCAGCCGCATAGAAAAACTGTAGAAGTAAGATACCCCGATGTCCGCCGAGATAAGCCCAAGCGCCGATCGACATCGCGGAAATGAAGAGCAAAACGAACCCGAGAAATTCGAGCCCGACATTGGAAGCGACAAACAGCGAGTAGGCGATGGCGGTGATCACACCGAACCACTCGAGGACTTTCAGATTCATCGTCATAACAACCGGCCTCCTTGGTGCCCGGGCTGGGCGGGCGCGAGTATGCCGCGAATCGCCACTGTGGCCTAGCCAGCACCGGCGGTAGCGCGGATTGCGAAGCGAACGCTGAACCCGGCAACACCCAACGTTCTCGCTCCGAGCAAGG
>JAAEZV010000175.1 GCA_018222695.1 Gammaproteobacteria bacterium | reverse complement strand
TCCACAGGGCCGACGAAAACCACGTATCCAGCACGTCATCATCTTGTCGCAATGGCGTCCCATCGGGGATTGAATGCGCCTCGCGCACGGCAGCCTCGGACTCCCCAACGTAGACGTTGCCTGCTTCGTCGTACCAGGCCGGAATGCGATGCCCCCACCAAAGCTGGCGGCTAATGCACCAATCCTGAATGTCACGCATCCACGCGAAGTAAGTGTTCTCCCACTGCTTCGGTACAAACTCGATGGCGCCGGTCTCAACAGCCTCAATCGCAGGCTCGGCGAGCTTTTTGGCGTCGACATACCATTGCGGTGTTAGCCAGGGCTCAATTACCGCGCCAGAGCGGTCGCCTCTCGGCACCTTGAGCGTGTGCGGTTCAATTTTCTCCAGCAGTCCGGATGCTTCGAGCTCAGCGATGATCTGTGCTCTGGCATCAAAACGGTCCAGTCCCCGGAAGCGTTCCGGGGCTTCATCGTTTATTTTGGCATCGGCGGTGAGCACATTGATCATGGGCAGCTGGTGACGCTCGCCCATCGCGTAGTCATTAAAGTCATGCGCGGGCGTAATCTTGACGCAGCCTGAGCCGAACTCGGGATCCACGTAATCATCGGCAATGATGGGAATGGTGCGCCCTGTTAGTGGCAGGTCGATGGTCTCTCCCACCAGATCCCGATAGCGCTCGTCGTCAGGATGGACCGCAACCGCTGTATCACCCAGCATGGTCTCGGGGCGCGTTGTCGCGACGACCAGATGACCCTTGCCGCTGCTCAGCGGATAGCGGAGATGCCACAGTGAGCCGGTTTCTTCCTCCTGTACCACTTCAAGGTCGGAGATCGCGGTGAGAAATTTCGGGTCCCAGTTGACCAGTCGGTAGCCCCGGTAAATCAAACCCTGCTCATGTAGCGCGACAAATACTCGTTGGACCGCCTGTGACAGCCCGGGGTCCATGGTGAAGCGCTCTCTCGTCCAATCCGGTGAGGTGCCCAGCCGCCTGAGCTGCTGAGTGATGGCGCCGCCAGACTCGGCTTTCCAGTCCCACACCCGGTCAATGAAGGTCTCTCTGCCGAGGGCCTCCCGCGTCGTACCTTCGGCCTCAAGCTGACGCTCGACGACCATTTGGGTAGCGATGCCGGCGTGGTCTGTGCCCACCTGCCATAGGGTGTTGTGTCCCCGCATACGGTGGTAGCGAATCAGTGCGTCCATAATCGCCTGCTGAAAGCCGTGCCCCATGTGTAAGGTGCCGGTGACGTTGGGCGGTGGGATGGGAATGCAATAGGCGGGGCCCTGCCCAGAAGGCGCAAAATAGCCACGGGATTCCCACTGCTCGTACCAGCGCGCTTCGATGTCTGCAGGTGAAAAATTCTTGTCCATGGTCACGATGTTGATATGCCCTGTAGGCAGTATTCAGTGCTACGAGAGATCATGCTTGGCAAGGGGGTAGCCCCGGTCCCGATAAAATCGCCACGCTTCGCGCGAGGCCTCAATTGTAGCCGCATCTGGTGCCACGATCTCTGCCAAGCGGCCAAAACGCGCAAAATGACCGGGCACGGCGCCGGTGGTGTTGATCAATACGTCGTCATGCTCAAGCGACGGGTCGTCCCAGCCTATGACCAGTGGTTCGCCGTCATCTTTTCCCACGATAGCGTGGGGTAGAAAACTCTCTGTGCGGAATGTCCACAAGTTGTCGTGCAGTGCAGTGGCGGTGGCTTCGTCTGCGACCTGAACAAAAATCTGGTGGCCGCGACTCAGCGCTTTCTCGGCAATGCGCCCCACAGCCGCATAGGCCGTCAGACTGCCATTCTCTGGCAGAACATAGAAATCGACTTGTGTCACAGGACTCCCGCACGCTCACGCAGATATTGAACCAGCATGGGTACGGGTCGACCCGTCGCCCCCTTGGGGGCGCTTCTGAACGCGGTGCCGGCGATGTCCAGGTGAGCCCATTTATAGTCTTCTGCAAATTGAGACAGGAAGCAGGCCGCCGTAATGCTGCCCGCGCCACCTGTGCCGATGTTGGCCAGATCCGCAAAATGACTGTCGAGCTGTCGATGGTACTCCTCCCAAATCGGGAATCGCCATCCACGGTCGTGGCTCCGCTCTCCCGCACTGAGCAGGCTGTTGGCAAGGTGATCGTCATTAGAGAAGATGCCCGTCGCCTCTTGCCCCAGAGACACAATGATGGCGCCAGTCAAAGTGGCGATATCAACGACCTCGACGGGAGAGAATCGCGCCACGTAGGTCAGCGCGTCGCACAGCACCAGGCGACCCTCGGCATCGGTATTAAGAATTTCGATGGTCTTGCCCGACATGCTTGTGACCACATCGCCGGGTTTGGTTGCGCGTCCGCTCGGCATGTTTTCTGCGGCCGCGATTACCCCGACAATATTGATGGGTAGTTTCATCATAGAGGCCGCTTTCATCGCGCCAAATACAGTCCCCGCGCCGCCCATATCGAACTTCATCTCGTCCATTTTGGCGCCGGGCTTCAGGCTGATGCCGCCGGTATCAAATGTGATGCCTTTGCCCACCAAGCAGTAGGGGCGGGCGCTGCTCGCGGCGCCTTGATATTTAATGATGATGAGTTGAGACGGTTGCTCTGATCCATTCCCTACCGACAGTAGAGAGTGCATTCCCAGTTCCGCCATTTTTCGTTCATCGACGATGGTGGCGGTCAGGTTTTTATCCGAGCGGGCGAGCCGCCTCGCTTCGCTGGCAAGGTATTTGGGAGTGCAGATGTTGCCGGGTAAATTGACCAGTTGGCGGGTTAAGTTGCTGCCTTGGCCTGTCGCAGCACCTGCGACCACGGCGCGACGGGCCGCCGCCATGTCGCACAGGGCGCCCGGCAGGATGGCAACTTTTTTCAGCGCACGCTCGGGTTTCTTGCGCTTATTTAGCGTTTGGCCGTATTGATAGTGTGCCAACGAGAGGGACAGGCTCATTTGCTCCATCAGCGCAGCGGGGTTTTTCGTTTTTTGTGTCAGGCACTCCATCAGGATCTGCGCGTCCTTGGCGGGGCTTGCCACAAGTGCGCGCGATAGTGCTTCACTGATTTTCTTGGATTGTGCGACGTTGAGCTTGCTCGGATCGCCGCAGCCGATTAGCAGTACCCTCTCGACGCCGTCTGCGCCGGGCAGCCAGATGTGACTCCCGGTGGCTCCTGTGAAATCACCGTTGTGCAGCGATCTCGCCACTGTGCCACCCAGGCGCTTATCCAGCGCTTTCAGTAAGGGAGGCAGCGTTTTTCTCTCGGGCATCAGAACGGCCAGTGCCTGGGTTTTGATCAGTTCAGCTGATCCTGCAGTCCTTGCGGTAATGCTCAATGTAGCCATTGGTGGTCCTGTAGGTTGTTGAGTTTTGAAGCGGGCCGCTAGTGTATGATGGCAACGCCGTTAACGAAATAACCCTTTATGATTTTGGCGCGGTTTATCTGACCTGATGCGGATCCTTCGATACCTGACGCGAGACATTCTGTTGCACACGGTCGCGGTCAGCTTTGTGCTGTTTCTGGTGGTCTTTGCTGGGCGCTTCATTCGCTACCTAGCGGAGGCGGCAGTCGGGTCATTAACCGGCGATGTCCTACTTCCCATCATGTTGTTCAAGCTCCCGGGGTTCTTTGAAATGATCCTGCCTCTGGGTCTGTTCATTGGAATTTTGCTCAGCCTGGGGCGGCTCTACGCTGAAAGCGAGATGGTGGTCTTGCGCGCCTGTGGCGTGGGTCCTGGCAAGCTCGCTGTCTTTGTCATGGTGCCGGCTGTGGTGGTAACCCTTGCGGTGGCAGCACTCTCGCTCTTTATAGCGCCAGAAGGCTCCGCGAGAGCGCAAGTGCTGCTGGACAATCCTCGCTCTGCCGAGGGGCTGCACATGCTGAACGAGGGTCGGTTCCGCAAGCAGCGCAGGGGCGATTACGTCACCTACGCGGAGCGCATCGATGACGACGGATTGATGCACAACATCTTCGTTTTTGAGCGCACACCCGGCTCGACAGAGGACCTTTTCACCGCAACGTTCGCCCGTGAAGGGGCGATCGTTCTCGCTGAGGAGAGTGGTCGGCGATATCTGGAATTAAGGGGCGGCAGTCGCTATCGCGGCGAGCCGGGCGAGCGGGCCTTGGAGGAGATTACATTCAATCTTTACGGGGAGTTGATTCCTGAGTCCCAGAATAGTCTGCGTCGCAGCGGTAAAGTTGAATCGGTTGCTTCCGCTGACCTTTGGGCTAGTGACGACCCTCGGCTCAGGGGAGCCCTTTGGTGGCGCCTGTCGTTGCCGGTCATGGTGCCTGCCATTGCCGTGATCGCGCTCGCGCTAAGCCGCACGGATGCGAGGCGTGGGCGCTACGCAAAGATAGGCCCCGCCATGGTTGTGTTGCTTCTGTATTTCCTCGGTATGACGCAGGGCCGCAGTGCCATTG
>JAAEZV010000174.1 GCA_018222695.1 Gammaproteobacteria bacterium | reverse complement strand
CTCTATGACGGGATTGACCGTCTCGTATTCGGACACTGACTCAATGACCGGTGCGCTGTTTTCCCAGCTCTACTGGAAAGCCGATTCTCGGAGACTCAGCCTGTTGGCAGCCGGGGCAGAAATTAACAATGAATACGATGACTTCCTCGGCACCGGCCAGGCGGTGGAAACCCGAGATAATGTCCAAACCTTTGGCTTCAGGTATTTGCACCAATTTCGCCCCGGCGGCTGGTTCGTTGGCGTTCAGGGCATCAGCACCAACTATGTGGTTGGCGCCGACGGCATACTTGACGGCGCACTGAACCAGATTGGCTTATCGGGTTTCGACGCGGCAGGTTTGGGACTCGTTTTTCAGCTCGACACCATGGACAACCAGCGCGACCCCTCCTCCGGGCACCTGCACACGCTACACAACTTTGCTTACCGCGAGAGCCTGGGCGGAGAGGCTTCCTTTGACGTGGGCTATGCGGACCTCCGCTGGTACCGGAGCGTCGAGCGGATCTCTATCGGCAAAAACGGCCGATCCCCAGTGATCGCCATACAGTTCAAGGGCCGCTTTACCGCCGACGCGCCACGCTCCGGCTACTCCTCTGTGAATTTGCCGGGCTATACCATGGGGAACTATCTCTCTCGTCATTACTCTCATGTTTTGGTGGATGCCCGCATACCGCTGAAAGGCAAGTTTGGCCTCGTCGCCTTTGGGGGTGTTGGCTGTCAGTTTGGTGAAGACATTGCTGGCAGGGATCTTTCCTGCGGCGACGCCATGTTTCCTTCCGTCGGTGTTGGGGTGTCCTACATGCTCAAAGCCGAGGCGTCGGTACTGATCCGACTGGAGATCGCCAAGGGTAAAAGTGATAACGAAGCGCTGTATCTGCGGTTTGGTCATTCCTTCTGAGTGCATTACCGTGGCAAAGGTATCAGCGTCCATGGAGGGACAAAGGAGCATGAAAATTTGTTTTTACTGAGCATGCAACGGCTTTGCCACGCACTGGCCCTTGCACTGGCGATCATTCCTGCATCAGCGAGCGCGCTTGCGCCGACGAGCACCCAGGGCGACACCCTCAAGGAGCTCATCGACGTAATTGAAGAGCGCCACTACGCCAGCCGACGCTACGACGATGCGCTATCGGCACAGCATTTCGTCGCCTACCTCGACGCGCTGGACCCACAGCGCATGTTTTTTGACGCGGCGGATATCACCGAGTTCTCCTCGTGGAAACTCGAATTGGACAACGCTGGTCGGCGGGGGAATCTGGACCCCGCATTTACCATCTTCAACCGTTACCACGAAAAGCTGAAGAGCAGGCTTGAAAATACCCTCACCACGCTGCCGCGAACCCTAGAGGGCTTTGATTACGAGCTCGACGAGTATTTGGTCATTGATCACTACACCATGCCCTGGGCCCCCAACGCAGAAGAGCTCGACGAGCGCTGGCGAAAACGACTCAAAAATCAGGCGCTGAGTCTCCTGTTGGCCGACAAACCCGCCGAAGAGATTCCCGATACGTTAGAGCGCCGTTATCAAAACCAGCTAAACCGGCTCGATCAATACAACGCGCAGGACGTATTCCAGATCTATGCCAATACGCTTGCCGAGCAATACGATCCGCACACCAACTACTTCTCTCCGCGCCGTGCCGAGAATTTCGACATCAACATGAGTCTCTCGTTCGAGGGCATCGGCGCGATGCTGCAAATCGACGACGAGTACGCCAAAGTCAGTCGCCTCATCCCCGCGGGACCGGCTGATAAGCAGGGCGAACTCCGACCCTCAGATTTGATCGTTGGAGTAGGCCAGGGGGAGTCAGGTCCGATCGAAGACGTTGTGGGCTGGCGACTTGACGAGGTAGTGGATTTGATTCGAGGCCCGAGGGACACCGTAGTCAGGCTCGAAGTCATCCCCGGTAAGGGCAAGACAGACCAGCGTCGCGTGGTGCCGATCAGGCGTAATGAGGTCAAGCTTGAGGAGCAAGCCGCGCAAAAAGAGATCATCGAATTCACCGATGAGGCGGACCAAAAGCACCGCATAGGCGTAATCGATGTCCCGGCTTTTTATATCGATTTCGACGCCTATCGTCGCGGGGACAAGAACTATCGATCTACCACGCGCGATGTCCAGAGACTGATTGCGGAGCTGATGGCTGAAGGGGTTGAGGGGCTGGTGATTGACCTCCGGGACAACGGCGGCGGCTCCCTGCAGGAGGCAAATCAACTGACGGGGCTCTTTATTGAATATGGGCCCACGGTGCAGATCCGCTCGGCTGAAAGCCGCGTGTGGCGAGACGGCAAGCGTCGTCGATCAAACTATTACGAGGGGCCGCTGGCTGTGATGATCAACCGCCTCAGCGCCTCAGCATCCGAAATTTTTGCCGGTGCCATTCAAGATTACGGCCGCGGTATCGTGGTTGGAGAGCAGTCTTTTGGTAAAGGCACCGTTCAGTCTCTGGTACCCCTTCAAGAGGGCCAGCTGAAAATTACCGAGAGCAAGTTTTACCGGATCTCCGGAGATAGCACGCAGCATCGAGGGGTGATCCCCGACATTACCTACCCGTCGCTCTTCGATCCCGAAGAGATCGGCGAAAGCGCGCTCGATAATGCGCTGGCCTGGGATCAGATCGCGCCGGCCCGCTTCAATCGCTATCACGACTATGGCGCGATCATGCCGATGCTAACGACCCTTCACGAGAAGCGCGCAGCCAATGACCCCGACTATCTCTATCTGCAAGATCGGGTTGCCATCGCACAGGAGGCGCGCACGATCACCGCCCTTCCTCTCCAGGAAGCCGGCAGGCTAGCCATGAGGGACGATCAGGAATCCAAGGCGCTGGTCATTGAAAACAAGCGACGCGTTGCTAAGGGGCTAGAGCCCCTCGAGAATCTGGCCGACGCAGAGCGGGATGAGCAAGGTACTGACAGCGACAGCGAATCAGCAGCTCCATCACCAGAGGGTGCCGACGAGACGGTCACGGACGCTGATCCCGGGGACTCCGAAGATGTCTTGCTGATGGAGACCGGTCGCATTCTTGTCGACGCGATCACGCTGCGCCCCAACACGAGCGTCGCTGGGTGGGCGCAGTAAACAAAGCGCTCGAGAAACCCTACGTTTGCGTAATGGACTTCTGCCCCGCCATGTAGGGATGTAGCGGCGCAGGAAGGCAAATGCTGCCATCGGCCTGCTGCCCGTTCTCCATGACCGCGACCAAGGTTCGACCCACGGCCAGGCCCGATCCATTCAGCGTATGCAACAGTTCCGGCTTGCCCGTCTCCGGGTTTCTCCACCGTGCCTGCAAGCGACGCGCCTGAAAATCTCTGAAGTTGGAGCAACTCGAGATCTCCCGGTAGGTCGACTGACCGGGTAGCCAGACTTCCAGATCGTAAGTCAGTGCCGAGCTGAAGCCCAGGTCACCACCACACAATATGACTTTTCGATAGGGCAATTCGAGTGCCTGCAGAATCGCCTCGGCATGCCCCGTTAACGCCTCGAGAGCCTCCTCTGACTGCGAGGGCCTGACAATCTGCACCAATTCGACCTTCTCAAACTGGTGCTGGCGAATCAGGCCTCGGGTGTCCCGCCCGTAACTGCCCGCCTCGCTCCGAAAGCATGGGGTGTGAGCCACGTAGCGCAAACCGTCCTCACCCAATTGGTCGGCATCGTAGATCTGCCCTCGAGCGATATTGGTCACCGGGACCTCGGCAGTGGGTGCCAGATAAAACCCCTGCTCGCCCTCTAGACGAAATGAATCCTCGGCGAACTTTGGCAGCTGTCCGGTCCCCGTCAACGACGCCTCATTGACGATATAGGGGACATAAACCTCCTGATATCCGTGTGCCTGCGTATGGGTATCCAACATGAACTGCGTAAGGGCACGGTGAAGTCTCGCAAGATCGCCCGAGAGCATTGAAAAGCGCGCACCGGCAATTTTGCCTGCGGTCTCGAAATCCATTTGTGCCAGCGCCTCGCCCAAATCAACGTGATCCTTGGGCTCGAAGACAAACGAAGCGGGTTCACCCCACTTGAGCACCTCGACGTTATCTTCTTCAGTCGCGCCAACTGGCACCTGCGGGTCTGGCAGATTCGGCGTCTCCATCAACAACGCGTCAATCTCCGCCTGCACCGCATCGGCTTCGGCAGTCGCCGCCTCAAGATCGGATGCTAACCGAGCCAGCACCTCATCGACCTGTGCCTTTGCTTCCTCTACGCTGGCGCCGGCAGACACCAATTCGCCAATCTTTTTTGACGCCGCTTTGCGCTCTGCCAACAAACCCTGGGAACGGACGTCAGCCTCTTTGCGGCGGGCGTCGAGCGCACTAAAGGCCGGCAGGTTAAATTCAACGCCGCGCTTTTCGAGCGCCTGGGTGACGCTGTCTGGGTCCTGTCGAAGGGTTTTGATGTCTAGCATGCTTGGGAT
>JAAEZV010000173.1 GCA_018222695.1 Gammaproteobacteria bacterium | reverse complement strand
CAATCGCCCCGAACGCGCCCAGTTACTGGGTCACGGCGGTGCAACCCTGTGGTTTACCGGCCTGTCGGGTTCGGGCAAGAGCACCATCGCAGTGGCGCTTGAACAGGCGCTCTACCAGCGCGGCGTGCTGGTGTACCGGCTTGATGGTGACAATATTCGCCTGGGTATCAACAAGAACCTGGGTTTTAGCGCCGAGGATCGCGCCGAGAACATCCGTCGGGTGGGTGAAGTTTCCAAACTCTTTGTTGATGGCGGTGTCATCGTGCTGAGCAGCTTCATCAGCCCCTATCTGGCCGATCGCCAAATCGTGCGCGAACTGCACGAGGCCGATAACATGCCGTTCATCGAAGTGTTCGTCGACTGCAGCCTCGAGGCGGCAGAGGAACGCGACCCCAAGGGGCTCTACAAGAAGGCCCGTGCGGGGGAGATCAAGAATTTCACCGGTATCGATGACCCCTACGAGGCTCCCGAAGCACCGGAGGTGCATTTGCATACCGACCAGCAATCGCTGGAGGAAGAAGTTGAGCACCTGATCGCATTGTTGGAAAAGCAAGGGCTGATTCCAGCAGCCGCTTGATAAAGCCCTGTAACCGAGAGATACCATGGCATTGATTGCACCCCACGGCGCGGACGAGCTGCGCCCCCTGATTGTTGATGACACCCGGCGCGCCGAACTCGAAGCCGAAGCACTCACCCTCCCCTCCCTAATGGTGAGCTCAGCTGCCGCGGCCAACGCCGTGATGATGGGTGCGGGCTACTTCACGCCGTTAGCTGGCTATATGAATCGCGCAGACGCGCTTTCGGTGGCGGAGAATATGCGCACGACCGACGGTCTGTTTTGGCCCGTACCCGTGGTCAATCTGGCCGAGAGCTGCCCGGTAGAGGCCGGTCAGCGTCTCGCGCTTACCGACCCCAACTGCGAAGGCCACCCCCTGCTGGCAGTGATGACGGTCGAAGCCGTCGAGACGCTTTCTGATGAGGACGTGGCGACCATTCTCGATAAAGTGTTCCGCACCGATGACCCCGAGCATCCCGGCGTGGCGGCCTTCACCGCGCAGGGCCGTACCGTGATCTCAGGTCCTATCGAAGTGCTCAACTACTCCTACTTTGAGGAGGACTTCCCCGACACGTTCCGCACCGCGATGGCGATCCGAAGCGAGATTGCCGAGCGGGGTTGGGAGCGCGTAGTCGCCTTCCAAACCCGAAACCCCATGCACCGCGCCCACGAAGAGCTGTGCCGTATGGCGATGGAGGATCTCTCTGCAGACGGCGTGCTCATTCATATGCTGCTGGGAAAGTTGAAGCCGGGCGATATCCCCGCCGACGTGCGCGACGCCTCGATCCGTAAAATGGTCGACCTGTACTTTCCCCCCAACACGGTGATGGTGACCGGCTATGGCTTTGACATGCTCTACGCCGGACCCCGTGAAGCGGTACTGCACGCCGTGTTCCGCCAGAACGCAGGCTGTACCCACCTTATTGTGGGTCGCGACCACGCAGGGGTGGGGAGCTACTACGGCGGCTTTGATGCTCAAACCATCTTTGACGAGGAAGTGCCCGAGGGCGCATTGGCGCTACAGATCTATCGCGCCGACCACACCGCGTTCAGCAAAAAATTAGAGCGCGTGGTCATGATGCGCGACGCGCCCGACCACAGTCCTGAGGACTTCGTACTGCTTTCGGGCACCAAGGTGCGCGAGATGTTGGGCCAGGGCATTGCGCCACCGCCCGAGTTCTCGCGCCCTGAGGTAGCTGAGATTCTGATGGCCTACTATCAGGAAATCGACGGCACGGCGTAAGGCGAATCAGCGGGGGGTTGGCGCGCTAGCGCTGACCCCCTTTCCCAGGCCCATCTCCGCCATTCAGTCAGCTACCAGCACTCCTTAGTAATGCGCTAGCCCTCTGAGTTGGCGCTTTCTGCCAACCGCTTGGCGCATGCGGTCAATTCTTTTCAATGCTACCCACCGATACTGGATTCATCGGCAGATCGGCGACCTCTGAGTTGGCCTGATCTTCAGACCAACCCCCGATCTGCCGGTTTTTTTGAGTGGCTCCTTCTTTGCCCCGCTTTGCGGGGCCTTTTTTTAAGAACGAGCGCCGTCACAGCAGCGACCACTCGGCAAGGAGGCTGAATGGACAAGGCAGCATATTTTCAATCGGTGTACGAGGCACAGTTTGCCCTGGGCAAAAAAACGGGCGCCTGCCTGAGCGCACAATATTTGGCGTTGGAGGCTTTTCTGCAGCGCAGTCCCGACTGGCACTACCAGTGGTGGCCCATTGTGGGCATCACCCCCAAGGCCTGGTTTATCCTGCAAACCCGGGCTGCGGTCGAGACACGACGGCGCATGATCCCTACCCACGGGCTTATTCGCGCTCACCTCTACGACCGCGTGGAGCGCGGCCGGGAACTGTTTGAGCGAGCGTCGCCGCTACCTGATGCCTGGCATTTCTATGAGGCGCGAGACGCCGCCGTACTGGCACTCACTGAGGAGCGCGACAAGGTCGCGACTGTTCCTTGGCTGGCTTTGGATCCCGAGTGCTTTGGGCAGCAAACCAGTGGCGTGCCGACTATTACCCGCAAACGACTAACAGAATTACAGGCAAGGCTAAATCAAAAAGCCGCGTAGCAAGGCGCTACAGAGGCCTTGGCTTGGCGTGTATTCGGGCGGCGGAGCAGTGGCCTCAAACCTGTGTTCATCGCACTGTCATGGGCCGTTCATCACTCGGTCATGAAAAGCGCCTAACCTAACGGTCCACCTGGGGGTGGACCTCGAGATGTTCTCTCTGTGCCCGGCTAACTTGCCGGGCTTTTTTATGGTCGGGCGACTACTATTTGGGGAATGTGGTTAACGAGAATCCCTGCGGATTGGGGTACTCCTTGATGCTCGCCTGATAAGCGCCAATGATTTTCATGTAGGCACCAATGACCCAGGCCTCGGTGCCCACCACGTTCATCTCCTCGCGCGGATCGCGGGTGATGTTGAAGATCGCCGGATACCCGGTGCCCTCGGCCCGCGTTGCGTAGACCCCGTGTGCAGACGGGTTACCAGAAGACGCGATGATCTGCTTGGGATAGAGCCGCCAATGT
The DNA here is from genome assembly GCA_018222695.1 of Gammaproteobacteria bacterium. Lineage (GTDB taxonomy): Bacteria > Pseudomonadota > Gammaproteobacteria > Pseudomonadales > Halieaceae > Luminiphilus. The sequence continues at coordinate 1,375 of JAAEZV010000173.1, read as the reverse complement.
CTCCAGCGCACTGCGCTAATTTCCCCATCGATAAACGCGAGGTAGTCCTCCCGGGCCGAAGATTCGCTCTCACCGAGAAAGAACGGCAGCTGGTTGCGGCCGTCGATCGGTCGCTCTGCTGGCAAAGTGTCATCAAGCAAGGCGGCAAATGTGGGCAGGAAATCGTGGATCGCCACCATCTCGTTGCTCTTGCGAACCGGCACCTGACCCGGCCAGCGCACGATGCCGGGCACGCGCAGCGAGCCCTCCAGCACATCACCCACCTCACCTCTAAACGGGCCTGCGGAGCTACCGAGAAAATCGTGGTCCTTGCCCTCATAGGAGACTGGGCCGTTGTCAGAGATATAGATGACCACCGTGTTGTCGCGAATGCCAGCGTCATCAATGGCATCTAGCACCACGCCCACACTGTGATCATGCTCTATGAACATATCGCCGTAGCGGCCAGCGGGTGACCGTCCGCGAAAGGCCTCGGACACACCGGCCGGGTAATGAACGCTCGACCAACCGACATAGAGGAAAAAGGGCTCGTCTTCGTTTGCGTTAGCCTCAATAAATGCGCTCGCGGCGCGGGCGATATCGCCCTCAATCTCATCGCGATAGTCAAGATCGTAGGGCCTGACCTTCTCCAATTCACCGCTTTCATTGGATGCCCAGATATAGGGCTGAGCCTGCTCAATTGCCGCCTCAGATAAGCCGGAGCGTCGCATCGACTCGGGATACAAGGTGCCATCGGTGGTTTCCAGAATGCCGACCTGATAAGTGTCGAAACCCTGGTTGGTCGGCAGGCTCTGCGCCTCCTGCCCGAGATGCCACTTGCCCATCATGCCGGTGCGATAGCCATGTTTCTTAAACAGCTCGGCAATAGTGAACTCTTCGTCTTTCAACGTGAGCGGTGTGCCCGCCACGATAATGCTATTAAGCCCCGAGCGAACGCTGTAGCGACCGGTCATCAGACCCGCCCGAGAAGGGGTGCAGCCGGGTTCGACAAAAAACTGGGTGAGCATAAGGCCTTCAGCCGCCAGCGCATCAAGGCTTGGGGTCGGCGTGCCCAACACGGCCCCGCCGCCGTAGGCACCGATATCGCCAAAACCGAGATTGTCGGCGAGCATGAGCACCACATTGGGTCGCTCAGCGCTTTGCGCGGCTAGCGCTAAGGTCGACAGCCAAACCAATGTGAGCGCCGAAAGCATTCGTGCAGTTTTCATGTAGCGTCCTTAACAGTTCGTGTTTCTCGGGAGAGTCTTGTTACGCGGCCTTATTTTGAATCAGTGTACCTCGTGGACGAGCAGCGCTGGCTGCTTGATTCAGTACCCATGACAATAACATTATCCAACTTTTGTTTATTTTGTCACCTCTTGCACGTAAAATCCCG
>JAAEZV010000172.1 GCA_018222695.1 Gammaproteobacteria bacterium | reverse complement strand
GGCCCAGAGTCATCGATTTACGCCAGTTCGGGGTGCCGGGCCAATACAGAGGCCTTAAAGTCGGCCGGCATAGGACAGCTCTTGCGCGTAGCTTTATCCACAAAGACATAGGTGAAGCTGCCTTTGCCCGCGACCTCTTCGGTGCGCAGGTTCTGCATCGTGAAACCAATGACGATGCTGGAATTACCGACCCGCTCTGCAGCGACCTCTACTTGAAGCGTGTCACCGGCGAGACTCTCTCCCAGAAAATCCATATTGGCGTTGACGGTAAAGGTCAGAAAGTCGGGATTCACCACATCGGCCACGTCGAGCCCCAATTCACTCCAGTACTCTCCCAGCACCTCGTCCGCAAAGACAAAGTAATTGCCAAAGAAGGCGTGCCCATTCGCGTCGGTATCGGCAAAACGTACCTTGATATTGCCGCGGTAAGCATTCGTCATGAGTTAACTCCTACTGGGTCGTCGACGGTATCTGGCGGGCGACGATTATGCCGACTTGACGAGGTCAGGTCATCTACCCACTGCGGCGGCACAGAGACACGTAAAAATGACCGCCGCTCAACGGAAGAGCCTGTCATCTTGCGAACAGAAGCCTTATCATTCCGCGCTTTCCGCTGGGACCTCCCAGCGTTTCTCGCCGAAAACAGGAAGCACAGCATGAACACCACCACTCTTGTCGCCGCCTTTATTGTCGTCGTCTCGGGTTTGATATGGGTCGGCACCCAAAGCAATGACTCAGACTGGGCCGGCAACCGCAATCAATGCGTTGGCGAGTGCTACGAAGATTGGAAGGCCGAGAATGGCGGCACTATCGCCGCCGTCGAGCAGACCAAGCAGGCCGCACTGGCGGCTGCTTCTCCCGAAGCATTAGGCGAAAAATATTACGGTCAGTGCATTGCCTGTCACGGGAGCCGCGGCGAGGGCGGCATCGGGCCGATGCTGGCAGGACAAGCCGCCGCAGACATTGTCGCCAAGCTGACCGCCTACCGCGCGGGTGAAGAGCGCGGCGCGCAGTCGGCGATGATGTACCCCGTTGCCAAACCCATGACCGACGCTGACCTCGACAATATCGCTGCCTTCGTCGCGAGCCTGTGATCTCAAGGTCGAATACGCGCGATCACCGCCGCGCCAAGCCGCGCGCCACGGCGGATAGCCTGGTGGCCACCTCGATTAATTCACGCTTTCGCTCCATCAGCGTTGCCCCTCGCACTGTCGTCACCATCAATTCGGCGATAAGTCGATTGGTTCGCACCCTACTGTGGACCCTCACGCTGTCGACCAGCACCCATGCACTCGCTTGGGAAGCGACCATCGAACGCGACGCCTTGGGAGTCCCCCACATATTTGGCGAGACCGATGCCGATATGGCCTACGGCCTGGCGTGGGCACAGTCCGAGGACGGCTGGGAAATCCTCGAAGAGACCCTACCCTACTACCGTGGCAATGCCGCCAGCTTCTTCGGCCGCGATGCCGCCGTCACCGACTATCTGATCCAATGGCTCGGTTTTTGGGAGGTGATCGACAGGGACTACGACACCTTACTCAAACCCGAAACCCGCGAATACCTCGACGCCTTTGCGGCGGGTTTCAACGACTTTGCGGCCCGACATCCCGAGCGGGTCAACCTCGACGTACTGCCAGTAACGCCACAGGATGTCATCGCCGCGCATATGTTCCGGCATCCCCTGTTCTACGGATTTGAGAAGCCGCTCACCGAGCTGCGGGCCGAAACGCGGCAACAGGAAGTGAGCCCAGCGCCGCAACTGCCGAATACCGCCATTACATTAGGCTCCAACGCGACAGCCGTTGCCCCGTCGCGCAGCCGCGACGGCTCCACCCTGCTCATGATCAACTCCCACCAGCCGCTGACCGGTCCGGTGTCGTGGTACGAAGTGCATCTGCAGAGCGGTGAGGGACTTAACGTCATGGGTGGGCTATTCATTGGCTCTCCCGCTTTGGGTGTTGGCTTTAATCAGCACCATGGCTGGGGTGCAACGGTTAACCAGCCCGACCTGGTTGATGTCTATGTACTGGAGATGGACCCCGAGGATGACAACCGCTATCGGGTAGACGGTGAGTGGTTGGAGCTAGAGGCCTTTGATATCCCGATCAAAGTGCTGCTTTGGGGATGGCTCCCCTGGACCGTCAAGGAGGAGGGCTACCGCTCAATTCATGGCCCTGTAATGAAAACAGACCACGGCACCTATGCAGTGCGTTATGCCGGCATGGACGAGATTCGTCAGGTCGAGCAGTGGTTGGCCATGAGCGCGGCAACCTCTTTTGATGAGTGGCGAGAGGCGATGGCGCTGCAGCACATTGCCAGCTTCAACTTCGTGTACGCCAACGCCGACGGCGATATCCATTTCGTGCACAACGCCATGATGCCGCGCCGTGCCGCCGGCTGGCAGTGGGATCAATATTTACCCGGTGATCGGCGAGATCTCATCTGGGACGACTATCTCACGCCCGATGAACTGCCCAGCGTGACCAATCCGCCCTCGGGTTACGTTCACAGCGCCAACCAATCTCCTTTTCAGATTAGCGCCGAGGGTAGCAACCCGATTAAGTCTGACTATCCAGTGGAGAGCGGCTGGCCGACACGCATGACTAATCGCGCCGTGCGCGGGCTGGAACTGCTGAATGCCAACACCTCAATATCCTTTGATGATTTCAGCGCCATCAAGCACGACAACGCCTACTCACCTCGATACCGGGGCTATAGCTATTTGTCTTTAGTGGCCGACCTGGAACCCAACGAGCCGGAAGAGGCGCAGGCGCTGTCACTGATTCGCGACTGGGACTTACATACCGATACTGCCAATCGGAACGCGGCGCTTGGCGTGTGTATTTTGCTCGAGGAGTGGCAAGCGGAGCGCACAGGCAGCGCATTGCCTGATGCGCGCGAGACATTGCATACCTGCATGGAGTCTGTCCGTGATGTCGCCGGGCGGCTGGACCCCGAATGGGGCTCCGTGCAGCAGCATGGCAGGGGGCAGCGCACCTGGCCGGCCGCTGGAGGGCCCGACACGCTGCGCGCCATGTACGCAGAGCAACTGGAAGACGACGACGACTTTCTCACCGTTGTGGCTGGGGATGGTCTGTATTATCTGATTGAGTGGAATGCTGAAGGGGAACAAACGATTCGCGGCACGCACCAATACGGCAGCCAGATGACCGACGAGTCTTCGCCCCACTATCTTGATCAGGCTGAATCCTTTTCACAGGAAATGATGAGAGCCCCCGGTTTTTATCCAGAGAATCGCTCCGCCACATCGAGGCGATATACTGTCTCCAGCGCTGACTAGCGGCGCGCAGGGTCGCTGAGCAGTAGAGGCTTACCCTTGCCGCGACGCACGGGCGTCAACGCCAGAACAGCCCACCCAACCGGAGAGATATGCCATGAATGGCGCTGAATCACTGATTAATGCCCTGGCGAAACATGGCGTCGATGCTTGCTTTGCCAATCCGGGCACCTCTGAGATGCAGTTGGTGGCCGCGCTCGACAAGCAACCGGACATCCGCGCGGTGCTGTGTCTGTTTGAGGGCGTCGTGACGGGCGCTGCCGATGGCTATGGCCGCATGGCCGACAAACCCGCGCTCAACTTGCTCCACCTTGGCCCGGGCTTTGCCAACGGCATGGCCAACCTGCACAACGCGCAACGCGCCGGATCGCCCGTTCTCAACATGGTGGGCGATCATGCGATGGATCACCTGCAGCACGATGCGCCTCTCACGAGTGACATCAAAGGCATGGCCACACCCGTGTCGCGCAGCTTTCGCGTCTCTGACAGCGCAACGGGGCTCGCTCAAACCGGCCTCGACGCCCTCGCAGACAGTCTTAAACACAACGGCAGCATCAGTACCTTTGTCGTGCCCGCAGACCACGCTTGGACAGACATCGAAGAGTCACTATCTGAATTGCCAGACACGCCGCAGGCAACGATATCGGATACGACGATCAGTGAGATCGCGGCGCAGTTGCAGTCGGCGTCAAACAGCTGCCTGTTTCTGGGTGGACGCACCCTGAGGGAAGATGCGCTCCATCAGGCGGGTCGCATCGCGGCCGCCACCGGTTGCCGTCTGGTGACCGAGACCTTCTTTGCGCGGCAGGCGAGAGGTGTTGGGCGCGTGCCTACAGAACGTCTGGCCTATTTTGGTGAGGCTGCGACCGAGCAGTTGGCGGGTACCGACTTGCTGGTCCTGGCAGGGACCAAGGCGCCGGTCTCATTCTTTGCCTATCCGGATAAGCCCAGCGTCCTGGCGCCCGAGTCCGCCACGCAATGCACGCTGGTCGATCGGGACAGCGATGCACTCGACGCCCTAAAACGACTCGCAGACTACTTGGATGCACCGGCCACGCCCAAGGTCGTCACTGATCATGCTGAGTACCCGCTGGGTGACGGCGCGATTGACGCCAATGAACTTGGCAAGGTCATCGCTAATCGCTTGCCCGGGCAAGCGATTGTTTGTGACGAGGGGGCCACCAATGGTCTCGGCG
>JAAEZV010000171.1 GCA_018222695.1 Gammaproteobacteria bacterium | reverse complement strand
GACCATAGCCGTTGTAGTTAATGCAGACGCCAAGCTCCTTGAGCCCTGCGATGTCCGGCGCCTGCAACCCTGATTTTTCAGCCAGCCGCTGCGCGGGCTCGTCCAGATTGTCACCAAAAGCGCCCGTAATCGCCCACTCCACCCGCTCGCCGCGCAGGCGCCCATTAACCAACAACGCGGTGCACACCTCAGGCGCTTCACTGATTGTGGCAGTGAGATTAGGGTGGTCGGGAATCGCGCCGGCGGCGTGGTGATCAATGTAATCAACCACCACGTCTTTGGCGAGTAACTGGTTCAGTGCGTCGCTATTTTTAACCATGGAGATATCGAGCACCGTCACCGTATCACCCGGCTCCGCGTGAACCCTCTCCAACAAGGCAATGTCGCGCTTGATGCCAGTAATGCGCGTCGAGACCAGCGGCTCTTCCAATCGCAACTGCAACAGCGCACAGATGCCGTCGGCGTCACCGTTAAACACGTCGTAATGCATGGGCGAAGTCTAATTGGAAGTCTAGGTCTTTGCCTAATCACTTAGCGCAGGAGGAATAACCCGCGTATTCTCTTTCATCGGATTAAATTAGGGGGCGCCATGGAGCTGTCACTGAAAGGCAAAAAAATACTGATCACCGGTGCAGGCGCTGGCATTGGTCTGGCCTGTGCGGAGGCGTTTGTGACGGCGGGGGCAGACGTCGCCATCTGCGATGTGGAGCAGACGCGACTGGACGAGGCACTGGCATCGCTCACCGCCATCGGCGGGAACCACTATGGCCAGCTGTGTGATGTGGCCAGCGCCGACGCCGTGGCAGACTTCTTCGCCAACAGCGTGAAAGCACTGGGGGCACTCGACATCGTGCTCAACAACGCTGGCGTCGGCTCACCGCTGGTGCCGCTCGAGGAAACAGACGAGGCCGACTACGACAGGCTGATGGGCATCAATCTCAAGGGCGTGTGGCTCTGCATGCGCGAGAGTCTGAAGATCATGTCGCCCGCTGGCTCAGGACACATCATTAACATGGCCTCGGCGCTGAGCAAAACCACCTTTCCCGGTGCGGGGCTCTATGTCGCCTCAAAGTACGCCGTGGGCGGCCTGACCCGCAACACGGCCGTGGAATATGGCGATTCGGGCATTCGCATTAACGCGATTTGCCCGGGCTTTATTGAAACGCCGCTGCTGAGGGAATCCGTGCCAGAGGAGGATCGCGCGCACCTCGCTAGTCGTCATCCCATGAATCGCCTCGGCACTCCCGAAGACGTGGCCAAAGCCGCCATGTGGCTGGCGAGCGATGCCTCGAGCTTCGTGACCGGCATGCTGTTCTCGGTAGACGGTGGCTGGACGGCGATTTAACGAATAGATGGACCGCTCGTGCTTGAGGCTACATATCGATCTCAAACGAGGAGCTGAATGAAGTCAATTCAAAATATCGAACTGACTCATCAGCAGCGGTTACCCTCATCTTGTAAGTCACTGCTGCTTCCGAGGGACCATAGAGCGCCGTTTCGAATCGTAAACGGCAGGCGTTATCCGGCATCGCAAAAATCAGCATTGCGGTAACTTGCGCGACCCAACCACTATCGTTTTGATAGTGAACCTCTGGCTGCATTCTCAGATCCAACATTGCGAGCGGGCTGCCACCGCACTCCAACCCAATTCCCGCCCGGACGAGTGACTGCACTTCGGAATGAAGTGAACCGTATGCCTCTTCACTGATCGCACCGTCAACGAGCCGATCTTCCTCAAACAGCGCAGAACTGGGAACACCCATGACCACATAGGCTTTGTCATCCACGAGCCGTAAGGTCCCAGTATCTGCTGGGATCAAATGCGCCAGGGCGGCTGAGCCGCTAAGCAGCACAATCAGCGCAGTGAATCTCCTCACAGAACGCCCGATACACAGCGCTGCAAATAGGGGTACGTGTCGGTCGCGTAATAATGATAGATCCCCTCCGGGAAATCAGGTGTGACACCAAAGCGACCATTGCACTCATCAAGATCGCCCGACCCCTCCTGATACTCCCAATCCTCAGTAAAAGTGCCCAGCTCATAGAGATTTGTGGAGGGCCGATCCGCCGGCACGGAGCCGATCAACTGGTAACTTGATTGAATTACCCTAAGGGCCGAATCCACACTCATTGGATCGTCATACCCCCAGCGAGCGTATATGGGAAAACCATCTCTGGCCCAACCAACGAGCACCATGTCACCACCACTCGCACCGCGCTTTTCGAGAAAACCTTCGGGAATACCGTGATAATGATAGGCACCGTTGGGCTGCACATGCGCGTTATTGGCGTCGTCGCCAAAGTCAAAATGTGACTGCCCTAGTGCCTCGATGTGCCAATCGCCTCGTGGATTAGACAAACTGCAGTCATTCTGAGCGAAGCAGGAGCCAGCCGTAGCGGCATCGACTTTTACGCCATTGAGCACATAGCCAACCGGGCCAGCCGGACCACCGGTATAGCTGGGGCTGGAGGCCATAGTCGGGGTCAACGTGAAGGCCTCACGGACATCCTGCTCGGAGATAGTGTTGGGGTTATTAGGGTTGGGGAACTGCCCCACCGCGTGGTCGGGTATGCCGTTTGCTATCAAATCGCGCTGAGATTCGTCGCAGGTCCAGCTGGCAGAACTGGTAATCGAGAGTGACGGCTGATTATTCTCAGTGATGTCTGCGTAATCGCAGGCCACGGGGTCAGTCCTGCCAGAGGTCGGGGTTGTGGCGTCTTCGTCTACGATCGACTGAATCTGAAAACTCTGCGAGGCAGTCAACCAGGCCACTACCACGGTACGTTTTTCGTCATCTGCCAACCGGAGATTTGCAATCGTTATCTGCTCTTGTGTCTCGTCCACAGTCATAGTGACCCCCTGCAAACTGGGTGAGTCAGCCTCTGGATAAAACGATTCTGGGAAACGCGCCACAGTAAATTGCGCAGAATCTTCAGCAATGACCCCAGCGCTTGATACGGCACGGGCGGTCATTATGTGAGTTCCGGCCCGTAACAACCCGTAATTAAAGGTCTGGCCGAAACCAGACGTAAGTGAGTTAGTGACCCCTGGGTAGGCATTCTCCACATCTTTGCGCTCCCCACCGTAGGGCACCTCAAATTCAAACACGCCATCTATAAACACTTCGATGCGATCGACGCCCTCGGAGGCAATCGCCCATCCTCGAATATTGGAAACACCGGAGGCGGCCTGCCCGTCCACTGGTTCCTCCAGCATGACTTGTAGGTCGTCTGCTCTGGCAACCCAACTGACGCTCGCCAATATGACAGCAGCCAGACTTATTGATGCGCCCACAATGCGCCCTTTATGAGCGAATCCAGTCATACCCCTTCCCTATCAGCTTTATCGCAGTTCTGAGGTTATACGCTTAGGTTGGAAAAATCCGTCGTGAGTAGTCCCGGTTTTTGACACAATCAGGGCTGAATCAAGGAGCCCGCCATGCCTGTACTTACCCTCGATCAGATTGAATCTCTTTGCGCTGATGCGCTGAAGCGTGCCGGTGCGAGTGACAAACAAGCCGCCATCGTTGCCGAGGAGATCATGGACGCCGAGGCCGAGGGCATCCGCAATGTAGGGCTCGGCTACCTGCACCTGTACCTGAAGCATCTTCGCTGCGGCAAAGTAAACCCAGCCGCGGTACCGAAGATCGTCAAAACCTCGGAATCGACCACCGTGGTCGATGCGGATTTTGGCTTTTGCCACCACGCCTATGTGATCGCCGAGGAGCGGCTTATCGAAACAACCCGTGCCCAGGGCGTGGGGCTTATGTCGATTCATCAGTCTTCATCAGCGGGCGTGCTCGGGTGGTTTGTGCGACGCCTGGCGCGTGAAGGCTTGGTGTCGCTCATGTTCGCCAATAGCTCCAAAGCCGTCGCGGCCCACGGCGGCAAGGTGCCCTTCTTTGGCACCAACCCCTTCGCGATGGGCGCGCCGCGCGCGGGTGATGAACCGCTGGTAATCGATATGGCCACAGCCTCGACCGCACGGGTGAATCTGGTGCGCGCCGCCGCAGAGGGCCGTGAGATTGAGCCCGGCCATGCGATCGACCCAGATGGCAACCCCACCACGGATCCCGCAGCGGGATTGAAGGGCGCGCAACTCCCTGTGGGCGGACCCAAAGGCTTTGGTCTGGGCTTAATGGTGGATGTGCTGGCCGGCGTGCTCACTGGCAGCAACTGCTCCTACGAGGCCTCGATGTTCGCAAACACCGAAGGCGGCCCCCCGAATGTCGGTCAAACCATCATCGCAATGGATCCAGCCTTTTTTGGAGACGGGTTTGTTCCTCACATGGAGACCATGTTCAGCGCCCTCACAGAAGGTAACGACGTGCGGATCCCCGGCGCGCGCCGCGGGGCTGAGCGTCTGAAGCATGAAGCCGAGGGCGTTGAAGTACCAGAGACGCTGCTAGAGCAAATCGAAACACTCGCCCAAGGGGGCTAATCAGTGAAGGGCACGGTTGGCCACTAGCCGGCCGAGACGTGGCAGTCAGTCCGAGCTGATACCC
>JAAEZV010000170.1:2411-4526 GCA_018222695.1 Gammaproteobacteria bacterium | reverse complement strand
GTCCAGTTGCCGACCAGTTGATACTCGTTACGGGTGGCGCGGGCCGGGTCGGCCACTACGCCATTCAGTGGGCGCATCGCGCCGGCGCGCGCGTCATCGCAACGGCGAGTAACGATAATGATGCGGCAGCTTGTCGCGCGGCTGGCGCCGAGGTGGTGGTGAATCATCGTGAGCCCGATTGGGGCAAGGCGGTTCTGGATCTGACCGGGGGCCACAAGGTGGATCGGGTGATCGATGTAGAGTTCGGCGCCAACCTGCCCGAGCTGCTGCACTGCGTGAGGATCGGCGCCACGATTGCGACGTACTCCAGTACTGTGGTGCCCGAACCTGCGCTGCCCTTCAGGACCATGATGTTTATGGATCTCACGGTCCGCATGGTCATTGTGTACGCCATGCCGGAGGAGGCCAAGGCCCAAGCCGTGGCGGAGACGCAAACCGCCCTGACCGAGGGCAGTCTTCAGCATCGCATTGCCGAGACCCTGCCGTTCGATCAGATGGCAACGGCTCACGAGATGATTGAAGAAGGGAGTGTGCGCGGATGCGTCGTCGTGTCGATTTAGTTTTCCGGTCACGTGGCTTAGTGCGCGTGATGCTAGCCGGCACGTTGGCGGTGTCGGGCATACTAGGTCTCGCTGGCTGCAACACGGAGCTGTTTCCACCTTCAGTGCGACTTGGCAATACCGTTATTACCGGTGTCAACGAGCCAAATGGCATCGCCGCGTTTCTTGGGTTGCCGTTTGCCGAACCGCCGGTTGGTGAGCGACGCTGGGCGCGACCTGTCCCCTGGCAACCTGATGGCCAAGCGATCGACGCGTCTAGTTTTGCACCGGCCTGCATGCAAACGGATAGCGGGGTCAATTGGTACCGGGGCATGATGACGCGGGTCGGCATTGACCCCAATCTCATGGTTGCGCCGCAGTACTCCGAAGATTGCCTGTACCTCAACGTATGGGCCGATCTGGAGGCCGATGAGCCACTACCGGTCATGTTATACATCCACGGCGGCGGAAACACGGGGGGCTGGAGTTACGAGCCGAACTACCACGGTGAGCAGCTCGCGCGACAGGGCATGGTAGTGGTCTCGGTCGCCTATCGGTTGGGGATATTCGGTTGGCTCAACCACCCTGAGATGACGATCAAGAATCCCGCGCTGCATGACCTCGCCACCGGTCTGGAATGGGTGCACGAATACATCGCGGCGTTTGGTGGCGACCCGGATCGCATCACGGTCGTGGGGGAATCCGCGGGCGCCGACAACGCGATCCATCTGGCGATCTCGCCGTTGAGCCAAGGTCGCGTTCGGGGACTGATTCAGCAGAGTGGCGGGTGGTCTTTCGACGAGGGGCCGGATACGCAGGCGGCAGAGGCGTACGCGCTTAATTTTCAGAGGGCGCTATTGGGAGAGACGGGCTCCCTCGATGCTTTACGCGAAATACCATCAGCGCAACTTCTCGAGGCAGCAGGCGAGGTTTACTCCAGTTTTTATTTTGACCCTGTCGAAGACCCGGAAAGCCTTCCTAACACTTTGCCCAAACTGTCGGAGGGTGGGTCGCTGCCCGTGATCGACACGATCATTGGCACCAACCTCAACGAGGCGCTGATGTATATCCCGTCTGAATTCACGCCGCTTGAGAATTTTGGTGGCCGTCTGTCCGAGGAGGTTGTCGGGAAGATTTTCGGCGAGTTTCCACAAGAGGTGCCAGTGCTAGACCGGATGGATCGAGTGGGTACGGGCATCCAGTACCTTTGCCCGTCACTGGCATTGGCGTCAGCGCTCGACACCGCAGGCGCGCGTGTCTGGGTCTATCGCTTTGACCGCGTTCGCCCAGGCTTTGAGCCGATAGGGGCGTACCACGGGGCCGAGTTGCCCTACATGTTTGACCAGCATGATGACTGGCTGCCATCCACTAATGCCGATCGCCGTATCACAAAAGAGATGGTTGCTCACTGGAGCGCATTTATTCGGCGTGGTGATCCTTTTTCTGAGAGCGCTCCCGACTGGCCACAATGGCGCGCCGACAACCCACAGATGATTCGCTACGGCGATGCAACGACTGACGGCCTGCACCCTGATCTGGCGTTTTGCGAGAACCTGCGATCTCATTACCTGCCAGA
>JAAEZV010000170.1:0-1858 GCA_018222695.1 Gammaproteobacteria bacterium | reverse complement strand
GCGTGCCCGCCCGATAGCATGGTCGGGATGCAGGTCGTCCCGAGCGTGCCCACATACTGGGGTTGTGCCCGCAGCGTCGCGATCGACTCAGCATCAGTTGGATCCGCCACCACACGCGCCATCGCCTCACCCACTTCGTTATTGAGTAGTGGCGCCGTGCGGGCAAAGTAGGTCAGCGTGATCTCATTTGTCTCGACCGGGAAGGTGTAGGCCTCGAGGCGCTGAATGGCGCGAGCCAAATCATAGATCGCGTTGTCGGCCCGCGGCATGGAACTGTGGCCACCGGGATTCTTGGCCGTCATAGAGAATGTTGCGTAGGTCTTTTCCGCAAAGCCCACCTGAAACTGAATGGCTTCCCCAGCGTCGCTCAGCACCCCGCCTCCGCCATCAACCACCAGCGCATATTCGGCGTCGACCAGATCGCGATAGTCGCGAGCCAGCTGCTGTACGGTTTCCTGGAAAGACTCTTCATCACCCGTAAAGGCAATGACCAGATCTCGGTTCGGGACGAACCCGGATTCCTTCAGCCACACAAATAAGGTGGTGAGGATCGTCACATCAAACTTGTTATCGAGCACCCCGCGGCCGTAAAAGAAAGTGTCATCTGCTTGGAGCTCAAAGGGATGTCGCAGCCAGCTCTCGGGATCGGCGGGCACGACGTCCATATGGGAGGAAAACAGGATCGGCTCGCGCCCGCTGCTACCGTCGCCCTCGTAGCGGACCACCAGTGAAGCGGTTTCGCCGTATGGCACGATGGTCAGTGCTTCAGGTGGGAACCCGGCCTCGAGGAATACCTGCTGCAAAGACGCCGCATAGGCGGGCACCAGTCCCTGCCCGTGTGCCGTCTCACGACTGATCGCATCGCGCAGCAGCTCAACGGCCCGCTCACTATATTGGGCAACGGCATCGTCGTCGCTAGCGACGGTGTGTTGCGGTGTCAGGGCAATGGTCGCGCAAAAAAAGATGGCACTGCGGCAGAGAGTGTTCATGAGGCTGTCCTGTGCGCTGCTCGGTCATGACCTGCAGAGTAGCGAGGGAGAGGTGATGACGGCATGTTCTGGCGTTCTCAAGATCCCTCAACTGAGAGTCAATATAGCACCGTTTGCCCTCGCCACCGCGTCATTCGGCACCCCAAAAATAGGTTGCCCTTTGTCGCTTGGTGCACTGCGTTCGGACGTTAATTTTTCTTCCCACCACCAGCGGCTTCGGTTACATTTCCGCCGACTGACAGGTGCCGTGGAAATGACGAATCCTCAGCGCCTCTGGCAATAGAACGCGCGATGCTCAGCACCGCGAATCACGCGACCACCACAGTGGTTTGGCGAGGGAGATGTGCATCGTGATGACGCAACACGACCTTTCCTCTGAGCTATTGGCCCCCGATTTTTATCACTACGCAGCCGCGCCGATTGCGGCGGTCACTGCGGGCGATGACGCGCTCCTTGTCCGTTGGCCCGATGGACGTCAGTTGAGCTGCCATCGGTTCTGGCTCCGGGAAAACACCCTGGGTTACGGTGGCATCGACCCCGCTACCCGCGAAGGCATCATGGATCCCGCTGAGTTATCAGATGCGATGCTGATTGACGCGTTTGAGCTCACCGAATCGGGTGACCTGCGCGTGACGTGGGCGCCCGAGGGCGCAGAAGAGCGTGTGGTGAGCACCTACCACTCCGGCTGGCTCAAACACGTCGCAGAAGGGCAGCACTTACCCGGGAGTTGGGTGCCGGCACCCGAGGCCTGGAACGCTTCAACACTGCGGGCGCCGCCGCGCCGTCACGCCGACGCGGTGCTCAAAGATGACATCGCGCTCTGCGACATGCTCAACGATTTGTTGCGTTGGGGTGTCTGTGTGGTGGAG
>JAAEZV010000169.1 GCA_018222695.1 Gammaproteobacteria bacterium | reverse complement strand
CAAATGCCTTGCACAACGCAGCCAAGGCCGGTGATGACGTCACGCGGATCGCCACATCGTCACTCTCTCCCGTTACCCAGGACGGAAAACACCCTCTATGGGGCACCAGCCAGGTATTGGGCCCCGGCCAAGACGCCAGCATCGTCTCGCGCTGCTCGGCTGACAGATCCCTGAGCACATCAGCAAAGACCTCACTGCTCGCACCGACAACAATCAGGCCCTTACTCACCTCACGCTGCTTCATCGCCAAAAGATCCAGAACGGCGCCTTCATCAAAAGGATCACAGCTCAGCCCCCACACGCCCTCCGCCGGACAGGCCACGACCCCGCCCGCCCAGAGCGATGCCGCCATCTGGGGCGCTCGCCACCGAGAGTGCAGTCCGGATTCAGAGTTCAATGCCATACCAGCGCCGCGAAACAGATAGGCCCGCACCTTACCCCAGACGCCAGCCCCGCCGCCAATACCCGTGCGATGCAAGACAAACCCACCGTGACTGGCGGTGCTTAAGCGATCGCTGCGTACCCGCCAGACACCCGCTGAACACGACCCGATACTTCCAGTGCAGTCAGACAGGCCAGACAACGATTGATATCCCAGTTGAGATAGGCGGACAGGGTGTCTGCGCCGTGGGTGCCGCTACCCAAGAGTGTGAGCATCGCCTGTTGATCCGCGTCCAGCGTGCTCACACTGTACGAGCCTGCTGACGCAGGCAGGTGACTCTGTGGCAATAACGCAGGAGGCGCTGTCGGCACACCGAGGTGCGCCCGCATCGCTTCAACCGACTGCACCAGCACCGCGCCATCCTCAAGGAGATGCCGACAGCCTGCCCCCTCTCGATGGTAAATGGACCAGGGCAGCACCAGAACGTCTCGCCCTTGATCCGCGGCCGCACCGGCTGTGATGAGTGTGCCGCTGGGCCGCCCGGCCTCGACAACGAGGGTGGCTTCGCTGAAGCCCGACAACGTTCGGTTGCGGCGATGAAAATGATGCTTCCTCGGTGGCGTGCCCAAGGGGAACTCGCTGACCAACACCCCTTCCGCCATCACCCTTTCGGCTAGCCTCTGGTGGCGCGCCGGGTAAATCCGGTCCATCCCAGATGGCAGTACCGCAACGGTACTGCCCCCAGCGGTCAACGCTGCATCATGCGCGATGCCGTCAATGCCCAGCGCCAGCCCGCTGACCACAACCAACCCCGACGCTGCAGCGGCGGCAGCGAACTCTCTGGCGGCACGACGGCCCTCAAGCGACGGCTTTCTTGTCCCGACAATCGACAACGTGGCCGCACCGAGATACGGCAAAACGCCCCGACAAAACAAAAAAGGCGGCCGATCGGGACACTCCCTCAGAAGTGGCGGGTACTCAGAGTCTTGGGGAGTGATTAAACATAGCGGTGAATCGCCAATCAGCCCTAGGGACAAATCAATTGGCGCCGGCTTATCCAATGCGCGCTGAAGCCCTTCGAGCGCCAGCGCCTTCGCCGGCTCTCCGGCACAGCCCAATATAGCGTCGGGCGACGGGTATGCCTGAAGCACCGCATCTAGCCAGCGAGCGCTCTTCTCAATGGCGCGAGTCAGCGTGAGCCAACGGGTATCGGCGAGTTGATTGAGACCAAATTGGTGTGCCACGGCTCATCCTTGAGGCGCTTGGCCATAAAGAGACACCGGGCAGGTGCCTCGTGATTACTTGATGACGCGCCTCAGGGGTTACTGAGCTTGTCGCCCACCGACAGCGGCTTGCTCGCCTCCAGTACCAACCCAAAGCTGGCGCGGTCATAAACGGAAAACACCATCAGCACGCCGGCGCGGGTATCAGGCAGACGCACGGACTTGCCGGTAACGGGATCCTTCACCAGCTCACCGGCATGATCGATGGCCAGCACATCGCCGACTTGCAATGACTCCCGCGCGCCACGATTAATGACCACGATGTCGAGCACGCTAATCTGGGTCACGCCCCCGGCGACACCTATCATGTAAGCGTCGGAAATCATCTCGCTTGGGGCCTGTGGTTGATAAAACGGTTCAACCTCCGCCTCGGTGACGGGCAGCAAGCGATCACCAATCCGGACCTCTTCTCGCATCTCGCTAACGGTCATGGCCGCGACGTTCTCGCTCTCAGTCGGGCCTTCCTGCAACCGGGCCTCACCGATATCGCTGACGAAAATGCCAAGGCCTTCTCCACTGACGGGGTCTTTTAATTTTTCAACGCGGCGCACCAACCGATAACTCAGGGCGTCACCCCACTTGCCCTTTCCGTACACCGTGTCGCCTACACCGCTGATGAGCCGGCCCGCGTCACCCGACACCACATAAGGTGCGCGGTCTAGTGTCGCCGCCTCAACCACCTGATGTTGGCGTAGGAAAGGCTCAATGTGCTGTCGCGAAATGGCCGGTATTGCCAAATCGAGTGGGCTGGCTCTCATGCTCGGAGAGAGCTTGATATCGCCCTGCTCCGCGCGCACCAACCTCGGTTGCCCGGACTCCCACACCAGGCTCAGTGTGTCGCCGGGATAAATAAGGTGCGGATTGCCGACCTGGGGATTGCCGGCCCACAGCGCTTCCCATCGCCAAGGGTCACGTAAAAACAATGCCGCGATGTCCCACAGCGTATCGCCGGGCTGGACGGTATAGGTCAGGGGGACATCGGGGTTCAGCGTCAGCGGCTCATCAGATTGCGCCACCGCGCCATTGGCCACCAGCAATACAGCGAGCGCGCAGGGGCGGATAAGTCGCCGGGCCACGGTTCGGCCTGATCCTCTCCGGTCGAGGATGCTACCCATGCAGTTCGCAATCCATTTGCTCACTTCCACAGCATTCACTCCATTGTGTACTGCCCGCCTCATCTGCCAACAGAGACTTGGCATCGCGGTATAATCTCAGTGTGCGGCGGTGATTCGGGCAGAGCAAGACCAAATCCGAACACTTTTCTCCGCTATAAATCCGCATCAGCACTGGAAGCGCGGCACATGGCCCTACTCCCCATTCTTGAGTTTCCCGACCCGCGACTGCGCACGCGCGCGGTACCGGTCGTCGCGGTAGATGCAAGGATTCAACGGCTTGTGGATGACATGTTCGAGACGATGTATGCGGCGCCCGGCATCGGCTTGGCAGCCAGCCAGGTTGACGTCCATGAGCGCGTGATTGTCATGGATCTCAGCGAGGACCATTCAGATCCCAGAGTCTTTATTAATCCCGAGATCACCGTCATCGATGAGACGCTGGGCACCTATGACGAGGGGTGTTTGTCGGTGCCCGGATTCTACGAGACCGTCGAGCGACCCCAGATTGTTGAGGTCACAGCGCTCGACCGGGGTTGAGGTCACAGCGCTTGACCGGGAAGGCACCGCATTCACAGAGCGGCTCGATGGCCTCATGGGTATTTGTCTGCAGCACGAAATAGACCATCTTGAAGGCAAGCTGTTCGTCGACTACCTGTCGCCACTGAAGCGACAACGCATTCGCAGCAAGCTCGTCAAAGAACAGAAACGCCGCGACTGATCGATGTCGACATCGCTTAAAGTGGTATTCGCGGGCACCCCGGACTTCGCCGCCCGACATCTTCAGGGTCTGATTGATTCTCCACACCAAATTGTTGCGGTGATGAGCCAGCCCGATCGGCCCGCGGGCCGCGGAAAGCGCCTTCAATCCTCTCCCGTTAAGGCCATGGCGCTCGATGCAGACCTGCCTATATGGCAACCAGCGTCGCTGAAAAGCGCTGACAGTGAGGCCATCCTGTCGCAGTACGATGCCGACATTCTGGTGGTAGTAGCCTACGGCCTGATTCTGCCTGCTGCCATATTGGGTATTCCGCGGCTGGGGTGCCTCAATGTTCATGCCTCCCTATTACCCCGGTGGCGCGGCGCCGCGCCTGTTCAGCGCGCCATCGAGGCAGGAGATACCGAGACGGGCATTAGCATCATGGCGATGGAACCTGGCCTGGACACCGGGCCCGTGCTCCTTACCCAAACACTCCCCATCAGCACCGATCACACCAGCGGCAAACTCCTCGATGACCTCGCTCAACTCGGTGTCACCGCCCTGATCGAGAGTCTTGAGAACATCGATACCCTATTGGGTTCGGTAGCGCCGCAGGATGACAGTGTGGCCACCTACGCCCACAAAATCGCCAAGCAAGAGGGTGCGCTCGACTGGTCAGCCGCCGCCACCGTGCTGGCACGGCGAGTGCGAGCGTTTCATCCAGCGCCCGGGTGTTTCACGGACCTTGGGGGAAACAGACTCAAGGTGTTATCAGCTCATGCCATCGATGAATCTCATCGAGGCGCTGCGGGCGAGATCATCGCGGCGGATGAGCACGGTATTCGGGTAGGCTGCGGTGAGGGGCAGCTGGTCATCACCGAAGCGCAACTTCCCGGCGCCAAGGCGCAATCTGTGGCCACACTCCTGCGCGGTCATCAGGCGCGATTTCAACCCGGGCAGCGCCTCGGCGACGCGAGCCGCGGCTAACGGTGTCCTCGCCACGGGCCGTTGCGGCAGACATCATTGGTCGGGTGCTGGCCGGACAATCATTAAACCGGCT
>JAAEZV010000168.1 GCA_018222695.1 Gammaproteobacteria bacterium | reverse complement strand
ACTGACCCGCGCGTTAGAGGCCCGGCAGTGGTCAGCGCCGCTGCTGAAAGCGATATCGGATCATCCGGAAACCACTGCCGTTGAATACGAGTCCTTTGTCATGGCATTGACGGCCAATTCAGTCGAGGCGGCGGCCGAGTTCGACGCGGCGATCGAGCGCAACGTGCCATCTCGCTTTGTCAGCGACCCCGACTTTGAGTGGACGGGGTCAGGCTTTGAAAAATCGATCGTGCAACGAGTAGCCGACGAGCAGGGCGAGCCCGCCATTGCGGAACTCGATGCCGCGGTGATCGTGCAGCTCGCCCGGTTCTCGGCGGTCGCCAGCCGCTGGATTGCGCGCGGCCGGGTAGCGGAGCCTCCCTTGCAGGGGGAAAGCCCATGACGACCGAACCTCTGCTGCGCGCTTTGGTGCCTGCGAATGTCTAACCCATTCGAGCTCGACCCGCGGTTGGCGGCCGACACCTTTTTAGTGGGCGAGACGCCACTGAATCAGGTGTTGCTGATGAACGACGCGCGCTACCCCTGGCTGATTCTGGTACCCCGGCGGGGCGATACCACCGAGCCTTTTGAGCTCAGCGAGGCCGATCAGGCGCAGCTGTGGCGGGAGTCGATGCGGCTGGGCCAGGCGATGAAAGCGCACTTTGCCGCCGACAAACTCAACATTGCCGCGCTCGGTAATCAGGTGGCGCAGTTGCACGTTCATCACGTCGCGCGATTTCACACGGATGATGCGTGGCCCGGTCCGGTCTGGGGCGTGGGTAGCGCAGTCCCCTACAGCGACGCCGCCCGCGATGCGCTCATTGGCGAACTGCGCAGTCTGCTCCGGGAGCCATTGGGCCTGACGGGGGCAGCCTAGGCATGAGCGTTCGCGTGCTGTTTGTCTGTATGGGGAACATTTGCCGGTCTCCGACTGCCCACGCACTGTTTCGCGAGGCGGTGACCGCGGCGGGATTAGACGACGAGATCACGACAGATTCGGCGGGCACCCACGCCTACCACATCGGCAACCCGCCCGATGCGAGGGCCACCGCGACGGCGCTTGCCCGCGACATTGATATGACAGACCTGCGCGCGCGGCAGGTCTGCGAGGCAGATTTTGCGCAGTTTGATTACGTCGTGGCGATGGACCGAGACAACCTCGCTTTGCTCGAGGCGTCCTGCCCCCTTGCAGCGCAAGACCGACTCAGCCTGATGCTCGACTGGGCGGAGGGCTGGGGCGATGAGGTGCCGGACCCTTACTATGGCGGCGACGAGGGGTTTGTCAGAGTGTTCGCTATGCTGACCGAGGCGTCTCGGGGGTTGTTGGCGCACATCGCTTCAAGCCATGGGCTGATTGGGCGCTCTTAACGCGCCCAAACGATCAGTAACCGCATCAGAAAGTGCCAGAGCCCACCTCATGAAATGTTTACTGCAACGCGTTACCCAAGCATCGGTCACCGTGGCGGGCGAACTGGTGGGCGAGATAGATCGTGGGCTTCTGGTGCTGGTGGGTGTGGAGCCCGAGGACACCGAGCAAACCGTCACCCGCATGGCGGAGCGCCTGCTGCGCTATCGTGTGTTTGCCGATGCCGAGGGCAAACTGAACTTGAACGTTGCCCAAGCGGGGGGTGCCATTCTGCTGGTCTCGCAATTTACGCTGGCCGCTGATACCACCAGCGGCAACCGGCCAGGGTTCTCGACCGCCGCACCACCCGAGCAGGCATCCAAGCTGTGTGACGCGCTGGCAGAGGCCCTGCGCAAGGGTGATGTCCCGGTCGAGACGGGCCGCTTCGGCGCCGACATGCAGGTGGCACTGGTGAACGATGGTCCGGTGACGTTTCTGCTCAAGATATAACGTGCCCAGGTTACGGCTAGGCGCTTTTGCCACCGACCGGCCTTATTTGTGAAGCACCACCGGCAGTGACGAGTACCCCCGCACGAAGTTAGACAGCACCCGTTCGGGTTGGCCGACCACCTCCACGTGAGAGAAGCGCTTGAGGATTTCCTCCCACAGGATACGCAGCTGCATCTCACCCAGCCGGTTGCCCATGCAGCGATGGATGCCGAAACCAAAGGACAGGTGGTAGCGGGGGTTTTTGCGGTCGATGATGAAATCGTTAGGGCGCTCAATCGCGGTTTCGTCGTGATTGCCTGACAGGTACCACATCACCACCTTGTCGCCTTGCCGAATCGTTTTGCCGCCGAGTTCGACGTCTCGCGTGGCGATGCGACGCATATGCATAAGCGGCGTTTGCCAGCGGATTACCTCGGACACCATGCTTGGGATCAGCGAGGGATCTGCCTTGAGCTTGGCGTACTCATCCGGGTTCTGGTTGAGCGCCAGTACGCCACCGGTGATCGAATTGCGGGTGGTGTCGTTGCCCCCCACGATCAGTAGCACCAGGTTGCCCAGGTACTCCAGCGGGTCGTCCACCATCTCCCGCGTTTTGGGATTGGTCGCCAACAGGCTGATCAGGTCCATGGTGTCAGGCGGATTATTTTTACGCTGGTGCCACAACTCGGTGAAGTAGGCCAGGCACTCGTGCAAGGCGGCGGTGCGTTCGTCCACATCGCCATCACTCCCCGCGATTTCGGGTAGGGAGGTCGCCATGTCTGACCAGTAGGGCAGCTTGTGTCGATCCGCAAAGGGGAAATCAAAGATCGTGGCCAGCATTTGTGTCGTGAGGTTGATCGAGACTTTTTCAACCCAGTTGAATGGTTCGCCAATGGGGAGGCCGTCCAGAATATCGCTGACACGTTGTCGAATCAGCGCTTCCATATCAGCTAGATTGCGCGGCGCCACCACACCCTGTACGGCAGCACGTTGCACATCATGAATCGGTGGGTCCATGGCGATAAATTGCCGCACCGGCAGGTCATCACCATAGTCACCGATGGTGATCGCGGGTTCTGAAGAGAAGGCCTCATGGTTACCGTCGACCGCGGTGATGTCCTCAAAGCGGGTCACCGACCAAAAGCCGCCAAACACGTCGTTTTCGCTCCAGTGCACAGGATCTTCCGCTCGTAGCCGGGCGAAGTACGGTCGCCAGCTGTCCTGTTGGTAAAGCGTGGCATCGCTGACATCGATCGCGTCGATGGGGAGGGCACTGACATCTTGGAGAGGTGCATTCATGGTGCGTTCTTCTTGTTATGATTTTTTAAGCTTCTGCGTGCGAGCATGTTGGGGTGCTGGCACTGATCAGTTAGCCGAGATGTTGATGCTACAGCGCCGTAATCTACCTCGCTACATCCATTTACGAGCAGATCGGCCGCTCGCCTTGAGGGTTACTCTGCCACCACATCAAATGCTGATTGCAGGAGCGGGATAATGTCTCGCCTTACCAATCTGGCCGGCGCGTCGGCATCGAGTCGCGTGTAATCATCGATTGCGACGTAGCCGCCAAAGCCCCGTTCAACATCCAAAAAGCTCACGGAGCCAAAGGCGCCGGGATCATCATAGACCCCCGGATTGTCGGTATCGATCCACCAACCCATGCCGTAAGGGACCGGATCTTCTGCGACCACGCCGCCTCGATCTACCCGCATCTCCGCCAGCGCAGCTTCACTGAGGATCTGCGTTTCCCCGCAGTAACCGCCGTTCAGGTGCGCCTGCAGTAGTTTGGCGTAGTCGGCGAGATTGGTAATCGCGCCGCCTTCAATATTGGGGTTGGACTGTCCCTTTAAGCTGCTAGGAGTGCCGTCCCACAACAACAGGTTTTCCCACATGTTGCCAAAGGTGAACACCTCAAGCTCGCAAGGTGTCGCCAGATACTGATCAACTAGCTGGTTCCACGTCGCGTTTGCCGCCACGGCCGCTGTCACTCCGGCTAGCTGCCATTGGCTGCCGCCGTAATCGAAAATCGAACCGGCGTCGTGGCTATCGGGCAGCGGCACGCCCAGCAGCACTTCACCGCAGGCCTCAAACTCGATGGATTCCGCAAAGCTGAACTGACAGAGGTGCGGCCCATAAAGCCCCAGCTGTCGCAAGCCGGGAATGCCCGAGGTATTGCTAACCAATTGCGCCGGCGTGCGGTCGGCATACACCCCATCAAAGGGCAGCACCTCTCCGATGGGCTGGCTCATGCTGAAGTCTGAGGCGGGATCTTCCTCGAGCGCCATCAGGGTCATCACCGCGGGCACCTTGCTCGTGGAGGCGAGCATCACCACCGTATCTTCGGTGTGGTCGCCGAAGGTGCCGGTATGGAGCGTGCCCCCAGCGTCGACGACCACATAACTGATGCCATCAAAGACTAGGCTCTCGTCAATGAATGACTGAAACGCGTCGTCGACCTCGCTGAAGTCGGGGGCCACCGGCGGCGGTGCTGTACCGTCACCCTGACCGGGTGGCGTGGGTGTGCTACCGGAACCCCCGCCGCCGCAGGCCGCCATCAAGGTCAGTATTGAAACAGCCAGGATGTGACGCGGCACGAGATCAGAAAAAAAGCGCATAGGGCACTCACGATGGAGGGGTCTAGATCGTCCTCTATTCGCGGTTCGAGCTCAACAGGCCACGGGCTCAGCCGCAACCATCTTGCGTTGCAAAAACGATACGTTTTGAGATTATTAACGTTACAATCGTTGCGTAATAGA
>JAAEZV010000167.1 GCA_018222695.1 Gammaproteobacteria bacterium | reverse complement strand
GTGCTGCACGTGCGTAGAGCAACCCTGGTGGATCTTCGGCGCCGTTATGCACTAGGGAGTGTATCGTGTCAGGTGTTGTCACCATCGCAGTCAGCTTGAGCGGGCAGCCCTCCAATCGCCACGGTGTCCCACCCGTCTCGGCGGGCGCGCCAAAAGAGGCCCCGCTGTCGTCAGAGTGCATAACCGTGGGGGTGCGGATGTTGTCACCTGTAATTTGCCGTGCCGAGACAAAGAGCGAAGACTGCCCGCTGGTCACGGCACTGACCTGACAGCAGGGACACTGGTCGTTCTCCTGAAGACGCACCTCTTCCTCGAAACGGGCGCCTCCATCATCGCTGCGGCGATAATAAAGGGCTGCCCGCATGGATTCGGTCATGCCCCGCGTATCAAGCCAAAACGTGTGTACGGCGCCCTGCTCGGACACGGCCATAGCGGTAAAGACCTGAGCTTGGGCCAGACCACCCATGATCAGGGCAGAGAGATCCTCATCGGGGTCACCGTTGAGCTGTATAGGTTCTTCAAACTGCTGCCCACCGTTGATTGACCGGCTGTAAAAGGAGGAGGCAACGGACTTGCCGGTCTTGGGTGAGGTGCCGTTACCCGGATAGACGATATGAATACGACCCTCGCCGTCGGCGGTTATCACCGGGCGGCTGATGGAAAAACCCCACACCTGACCCGGCTCGGGGTTGATGCGAATGCTCTCTGAAAACCCTGCTTCCCCGGGCACCCAACGCGCATAGCGCAAATCGGCAAAGGCCTGATGGCTGTGCCGGCCGCCACCCACATGCGCCCCTTTGCGATCGGCTTGACCCACCGCGCCCTTGTCAAACCATATGGCGTGGACGGTGCCGTCCTCCGTGACCGCGACGGCGGGAGCCTGCGCTCGTCGATCCATGGCGCTAGCGGAAACACTCTCTGCGGCATTGGGCGCCGTCGCGCCAACGATGAAGAGCATCGCCGCCGCGACGGTGAGGAAGCGACTGCAGCTACTTTTCAGAGAGCTCCTATGTTCAGGCTGCATCGCGCGATTCACGGCGGAGAGAAGCGCGGCAGGCACACGCTTCAAAAGCCGAGCGCTACTCCAAGACTTTGCACTCCCCAATCGCTGAATGTTGTGCGCAACCATCAGCCGGCACCCAGACTCAGTGATGACCCGACTCTGCGGGTTTTTCGGCCCGTGAATCGATGATCTTCTTCATATAGGTCCAGGATGTCTCGTTCCGACGTGCGTCATCGAGCGGTGGCGGCGCCGTGTACTCGGGGTAGTTCTCAGCGATCTCTGCCTTCATCAGCTCGGGGAGCTGATCGTAGCTCTGCAGCTTTCGACCCATCGCATTGAAATACAGCATCCCCGCGCGGCCGTTCATCTCCATCCAGGGTAGCCACTGCGCAAGCCGAACCCAGGACACGACCGGATAGGCTTCGGATTGATCGGGATCCAACAGTTCTTCGAGATCACCGTTGAAATCAAAGATCTCGGTAGCGTGGTAGGTGCCACCAATGTATTTCTGATAATTGCCGCCCATCGCGTTGTGATAGAAAAGCGGGATCTCGTAATTGATAAGGTACTGCCCGTTCACATCGCGGTACTCAAACGCCCTCTCACTGCCATCAGCGTTGATACCGAAGGTGGGGCGTCCGTTGACCGGATCATTGGCAACGTGAATCACCTCGTTTTGGGCGCCGGTCCAGGGGTTATCAAAGGTCCGCATTACCTCACCGGTCTCCGGATCCAGATACAGCATGATTTCCCTCGATACCAGCCGATAACCCTCGCCTCGGTCGGGATCTTGAATGGCACCGCACTGGCGGATGTTCATCCCCATCAGACCGAACAGTTTGCGATCGCGCTCCCCCGGTACCCGGGCGTAGCCATAGCCGGCCCACTCAAATACCTGGGGTGACGCGTCCTCTGTTGAGCACTGCACCTTACGACTCAGGGAGACGAACCCCGCGGCCGAATCAGGATCAATCGTGTCTGCCTGTGCCACGGTAAACGGCAGCGCCAGAGACAGAACTCCGATGGCCCTGAATGTGAGAGATAAGCTGCGTTTAAGCATCAAATAAGGCTGCATTACCCCATCCTCCAATTGTTCTTATCTTTGATCGAGCATAGCCCGTTTGAGAAAAGATATAAACGTATGACAATATGTTCATTCGCCCTTTTTAAGACTCTTTACCCACGGCCGTGACCTACACCGCATCGCGCAGACACCTGCTTCACGCCGCCGTGGCGACCTCTCTATTCGGTCTGACGGGCGGATGCAGTCGTTCAAACACAGGACGCAAAGTGCTGGTGGTGGGTGCGGGGCTCTCAGGACTCAATGCAGCCCTGATTCTCGAGCGCTGGGGTTACGAGGTCGAAGTGGTTGAGGCCAGGGACCGAGTGGGCGGACGCTTGTGGACCCTGGACCACATTCCCGGCTCGCCAGAGGGCGGCGGCAACGTCATCGGCGCCAACTACGGTCGCGTCATCCATACAGCACACACCCTTGATGTGCCTCTACGGACGCCCCCACGGGCGCTGCCCAGTGACTATGCGATTAGTGGCCAGCGAGTCACTCGCCAAGACTGGGCGACCTCTGCTCATAACCCCTTGCCGGATGGCTGGCGATCCATACCACCGGGAAGACTGGTGGGCAAACTAAACGAAGACAATCCACTTCTGAGAACTCGCGCCTGGCGCGACCCTGCCCTGATGGCAGCTGATCAACCCGCCGATGAGGGGCTGCGAGCGCTCGGGTTTCCCGAGGCGGCGATCCGCCTGATCGATGCCAATAACAGCTACGGCAATAACCTGTCGGACACCAGCTTGATGGCGCTGTATCGCGTGATGGGCGAGTTCGGCCGGCTTTCAGGCCCAGCGCTAGCGGTCATGGAGGCAACGGCGGGCAATATGCGGGTGCCCGAGGCCATGGCGGGGCTACTAACGCAACCGGTCGCCACCGGCGAGACGGTGAGAGAAATCAGTCAATCTGCCGCCGGCGTGCAGGCCACATTGAACTCGGGCCGCACCATTGACGCCGATGCTGCTCTGCTGGCTCTGCCCGTACCCGCGCTAAGGCAAATCGCGCTGGATCTGCCCGCGTCTCAACAAGGGGCGCTGAATGGCGTCGACTATCACAAGATTGTGCAACTGCACTGCGTCGTCGATTCGCCTTTCTGGGAGGCGTCGGGTTGGGGCGGCTCTTGGTGGACCGACGGGCTGCTCGGCAGGGTTTTTACCCGACCCATGCCTGACTCCGAGCGCTACAACATGACGATCTGGATCAATGGCGACAGCTGCGACCCGCTCAACGCGCTGGATGACGAGACCTGCACAGACACCATCTTACAGGCGTTGTGGAAGCTGGCACCCAGCGCGCAGGAGGTGACCTCGGTCGGCCAACTTGTGAGGTGGACGAAGGACCCCTTGGCCGGCGGTAGCTGGGCGCTATGGGGACCAGGCCAGGCAGGCAGCGCGCATGCCGCGATCCGCGCCCCCGCCGGTCGACTCTTCTTTGCCGGCGAGCACACCGCTGAAGCCTACCGTGGCATGGAGGCAGCCATGGAGTCCGGCGAGCGGGCCGCCCTGGAAATCATGCGAGTGATGGCGTGAACCGCTTAATCCACCACATTGTGTTAATGCTTATCGCAATAGGGTTGGCGATACCGACGGCACAATCGGAGGCGCTGCCGGGCGAGCAGCTCTACGATATCGCCTGCGAGGCATGTCATAGCCTGGGGTCGGCCCCCGACCATCGCGTTGGCCCGCCGCTCGGGAACCTGCTTGACCGAAAGGCAGCAGCAGTCGAGGGCTACCGCTACTCTGAAGCACTGCGCGCGTCAGAGTGGTCGTGGACGTTAGCCACCTTGCTCGCCTGGCTCTCTGACCCCGACACGGCGATCCCGAACAACGCCATGAACTACGTCAATGCATTGACCGCTGAAGAGAGTCAGCGGCTCGCCGAGTGGCTGCTGCGGCAACCGTGAGATCAGAGTTGATCGATGCGAGGCGCCCAGCCCGCCAACAGCGGCATATTTGTCGTCGGGGCCAGCACGCCGGGATCGATGCCCGCTATCTGCTGGGTCGCCCAGGCCAGGCAAAGATTCGAGGACAACACGGGGCCTGGCAGCGCTTCAGACAGTTCGGCGACGACGCGCAGGGTCGGGAGACCAGTGCCGGTAATGAGGTAGGCGTCGGCTTGCCTGTTCTGCCAGCGAGATGTGATGCGCTCTGCCGCATCCCGGGGCGACAAGCCATAGATGGCTCGCGTATCGCCCTGACCCGGATCGAGGGAGACTTGATCCACCACCTCAAACCCCCTGCTTTGCCAATGCGCATAGGCTGCATCGAGCAACCATTGAGGGTACGGGCAGATCAGTGCTATGGAACGGGCGCCAAGATGTCCCAGCGCCTGCTCGATAGCGGACGCCGCGGAGACAATGGGCTGCTCACGATGCGCGCTCAACTCGGCAAGATTCTCCTCCACGACATCATGGCCGAGGAGATAACTGGAGCCAGTGCAGGCCAATCCCACGGCCTGCATGGCGAGCGTATCGAAGCGGTTCAGCGTCTCGGCAATGTCGATAAAGTAGGC
>JAAEZV010000166.1 GCA_018222695.1 Gammaproteobacteria bacterium | reverse complement strand
ATCCCGACTTTTGTCCAAGGCGCCCGGCTTCGACCAATCGATCGGCAAGCAGGTAGTTCACTCGCGGCCCTTTTTCTTCATCAGAAAGTTGTTCGCGAGCCTTGTATCCAATGTCCAATCCAGCGAGGTCACCGACGGCCAGAGGACCCATCGCCATGCCCCAGCGCTCCATGGCCTTATCCACTTGGGCAGGGGAGGCGCCTTCCATCACGCAGAGTGCCGCCTCTCGACCATAGTGCCGAAGCATCCGGTTGCCGATAAAGCCGTAGCACATTCCTGACAACACGCAGACCTTACCGATTCGCTTGCCCACCGACATGGCGGTTTTAAGAGTAACGTCGTCACTGGCATCTCCACGGACCACCTCAAGCAGACGCATGACGTTCGCAGGGCTGAAAAAGTGCATGCCGACAACGCGCTCTGGGCTGCTTGTGACCGCGGCAAGCTCGTCAATGCTTTGATAGGAGGTGTTGCTCGCTAGAATGGTATGAGGGTCGCAGATGCTATCTAACTGCTTAAACACTTGCTGCTTCAACTCCAGATTCTCAAAAACCGCTTCGATGATGAGATCTGCCTCCTTCAGCATCTGCCAGTCTGTGGTCGCTTTGAGATTAGAGAGGAAAGAAGAGACCTGATCTGCCGAGAGACGTCCGCGCTGCACGCTGATGTCATAGTTTTTACGGATAATATTCATGCCGCGATCGATGCCGTCTTGGTCCTGATCGACCAAGGTGACCCGAAAGCCCGCCTGCGCGAAACACATGGCAATGCCACCACCCATGGTGCCGGCGCCGATAATGCCAACGTGTTGAGCAGACGCCGCTTCGGTGTCTGGCGACATGCCCTGAACCTTGGCTGCCGCGCGTTCTGCAAAGAACTGGTATCGCAGGGCGCTCGACTGCGGGTCTGCCATGCAGGCCTCAAACGCCTGTCTTTCGAATTTCAGTCCCTCTTCGAAGGGTGCCGTGCCGGCGGCATTCAGGCAATCCAGAATCCGCTGGGGGGCGGTTTGGCCTTTGAAGCGTTTGGCGATGATGTCACGGGCCCCTGAGAGCAGCGCGGTATCGTCATCATTGAATTGCAGAGGGATGTCTTTGGTCAGGCGTTTGCCGGCTCCCCCCCTGAGCAGTTCTCCAGCAAAATCCGTGGCCGCCTGCGCTAGATCGTCACCGCTGACCTTATCGACAATGCCTGCGACTTGCGCATCGTTGGCGCTGAGCGGGCGGCCGCCGGTGATCATATCGATCGCGGTCTTAACACCTGTCAGGCGCGGCAGTCGCTGGGTGCCGCCTGCGCCAGGAAGCAGCCCCAAATTGACTTCGGGCAAACCGACTTTTGCTGTTTCTATCGCCAGGCGATAGTCACAACACAGTGCCAGCTCTAATCCGCCACCGAGGGCCGTGCCGTGAATAGCGGCAAGGATCGGTTTGGGGAAGGATTCCAGGGCATCTAGTACGGTTGCCAAAGAGGGCTCTTGAGGTGGTTTACCAAATTCGCTGATATCTGCGCCCGCGATAAAGGTTCTGCCCTCGCAGCGCAAAATGACGATTTCGGTATCATCGTTCGAGGCCATCGTTAGCCGTTCTAGAATGCCACTTCTGACGCTGTGCGAGAGGGCATTCACGGGGGGTGATTCGATCAAGATGGTGCCGATTCGCTGATTTACCGAATAGCTAACTGAAGGTGTCATGCAGATATCTCTTGGAATTTCCGCGCATCGCAAAGCGCGGGAGGCGTATCAGAGCAAATTATTTGATTGCGAGTATGTGGTCTGCTTGGCGTGAGGCGAGTGCGGTCAATGTAAAGGTAGGGTTCACCGCGCCGCTACTGGGGAACAATGCGGGCCCCGCCACGTATAGATTGTCGGTGTCGTGCACACGCCCAAAGGCATCGGTCACGGATTCCGCGGGGTCGTTGCCCATGACAGCGCCGCCCATGTGATGCTGCCCAATTCGAGGGCCAGACCAGACTTCTGAGGCGCCTGCCGCTCGCATAATATCCTCGCCCTCTGACATGCGCTGAGCGCACCTCGCCGCCGCGGAGGGGTCTAAATCGTGATGGGCATGGGCATAGGCAATGCCGTCGGAGTCCACTCGGTCGCTCAGAGTGATACGGTTTTCGTGCAAAGGAATATCCTCGCAGACCAGAGTCATATTGCCTAAGTGCCTGGAGGCTCTCTTGAGCCATGGCTCCAGTTCCGCTCCGAATATATCGGGTCTGTTGGTTCCATATCCGAGCAGATCATGCGGTTTGATGGCGTGTCCGATCATCCACTGACTTGAGCCAAAGCCGCCGGGGGCATCTTTCTGGTCGTAGTCATCATGATTGAGAAGCTGTCCTGCCGTGACGCCTTGATGCGGGGACATTTCCTCATCAAATAATCCGAAGATCGTTCCTGCGGGATGGGTCATCAAGTAGCGACCGAGTTTGTCAGAGTGATTGCCCGGAGCGGCGTGTTTTTCTGTTGCAGAGCTTAGAAGTATGCGCACTGACTGCACGGCAAATGCAGCAACAATGATGTGCTCGGCATACAAAGTCTTGCGCTCGCCCCCCTGCAGGTACTCCACGCACTCGATGCGCTGGGGGCTTTGGGGGTCCCGTATGACGCGCGATACCCTCGCGTTGTGTTCTATGCGCGCGCCCGCCTTTTGCGCGCGTGGCAGCCAGACAGCGAGTGGGTTACCCAGGGCGCCTATCGAGCATCCGGAGTCACACCAGCCGTCGTAGTGGCAAGCTTTTCTGCCCTTATAGGGTTCACTGTTGATCGCAAGGGGCAGCGGTGCGGTGTGACGGCCGGTTTTCTCAAAGCCCTTTGCAAGCACGCGCGACTGAGCAAAAAGCGGCAGCGGAGGCATGGGGTAAGGTGCACCTTGCGGTCGCCATCGCTCCTGTTTGCTGTCTCCGCTCAGTCCCACCTCGGCCTGTACTTGGTCGTAATGGGGGGCAAGGTCTGCATAGGCCAGCGGCCAGTCGAGTCCTAGCCCGTGGTCGCTGTTGAGCGAAAAATCTCCCTCGTGCATCCGCAGCCACACACCGTAGTGATGGAGAGCAGACCCTCCGGTACCCGTGCCCGCGTTGAACGCGTGTCCGATTTTATGGTCACCAGACTCAGATACCGCGGGTTCAGACCACTTCAATTTTCTAGCCCAGATTTGAGAGCTGACGAGGTCGCCGAGCTTCCTTTCAGGGCCGGCCTCTAAGACACTGACTGACTTGCCGCCCTCTGCCAATCGAGCGGCCAGGGTCAATCCTGCGGCTCCTGCGCCGACAATGATCACGTCACAGTCTTTGCTCACCATGGCTTATCCGGCTTGATTTGTGCCATGTAAGGAATTCCAAGCTTTTCAAAGCCCTCTGGAGTGCCATAGGTAACGTCAAGGGCGTCAGCGCGCAGCACAAATAGCACATAGCTCGCGGGCGGACCTGCCCATCCAGAGAGAGAGTCAGTAGCCATACTGGTGACAAATGTCTGTACCGAGGTGTTCTCATCGGTCAGTGACATGACGTTATCTGCCGCCGCTCGATAGAACTCAGTTTGAGCAGAGGTGTCTACCCCGAGATATTTGCCGATCAGCAAGGACTCATCACCAGCTTGAAGTTGCAGATCAATGTAGGCTGCGAGACCTGCTGCTGCAGCGCCGGGTACCAAGGCGTCCCCCAGCATCGATAATGCTTTACATTGTTCGGGGGAGAGCACTTGTGGCTCAAATACCCTTGCCTCAGCCTCCCGCGGGGTCAGCCACAAGCACTGTCCGGCAACGACAAAAAAGCCCGCAGCAGTGCCCCGGGCTAGTAGATGTCGCCGACTCAGTGGTGCGGGCATCAGAAGTCCTTTCGCAAGCTCAGGGAGTAGTAGCGCGGTGCGCGGTAAGCCACTTCGTTACATCCGCAGAGGGTGGCGAGGTCAAATCCCTGAACGCCAGGGCGCTCGTCACCCAAATTGCGCGCGGCGAGAGTGGCTGTCCAGCCATTGGTCTCGTAGCTGATCAGCGCATTTGCAACCGTGTAGCTGTCAAACTTGTCAGCGTCGAAGTTTCTCAAGTTGTAGTAGTACTCGTCTGAGTAGCTGACATCAGCTTGGACAGCGATCTCTCCGCCCAGCGCGTCAAAAGCGTAGCGGATCAAGCCCGTTGCCTGGAATTCCGGGGCGTATGTGGGGTCAACGTCGGACGAAGGCAGGGGTGAGCCGTTGCGCAGGCTGACATCCTTGACCGTCGCATCGAAGTAGGCCGCATTGAACAGCAGATCGAGGCCCGGTACGGGTGAGCTCTGGATTTCTATCTCTGCGCCGTAGTTGTCTGCATCTCGGTTAATCACGACGCCGCCAACACCCACGAAGAGGAACGCCTGATAGTCCGCGTAGTCGTAGTAAAAGACAGAGCCGTTAATTCGGGTCAAGCCGTCTCCCAGAGTGGCTTTGAAGCCACCCTCATACGACGTCAATACCTCTTCGTCGTAGGGCAGCGAGCCAGGCCCACCCGCCCCGTAGAAAGCGCCGAGTAGGGGTGCGTTGTAGCTACCCGCTTTCACGCCTCGATTCACGCCGCCATACAGCATCAGGTCGTCCGACATGTCATAGGTGACC
>JAAEZV010000165.1 GCA_018222695.1 Gammaproteobacteria bacterium | reverse complement strand
CCGCCGGTATTGGAAGCCGACGACGCGCTTCTTGCGTTCACTGCTTTCATAGAGTCGATGCTACAGACCTGAGGCGATTACTCGTCTTCGCCTCCGCGATCGAGATAATCCCTGATTACCCGGCGCCAAACCCAAAGGCCCGACGTGGTCAGGACCAATCCATAGGCGAGCGCCAGCACGACCTCTCCGCTCACAATGCAATCTCCCTCACCACTTGTTCGGTATTTGCGATCGCTTGCTGGTAAGGCACGGCATAAAACAGAGTCAACGCTACGGCAATCACCGCTCCCATTGCCACCATTACCTTTGGCCACACCAAGGTCTGCCGGATGACTGCCGGGTCCCGCTCCTGTGGCGGCATGCGATGCAATGCTTCGCGATAGTTTGCCTCCGTCACGGTGACCACGCCCCGGTTAGAGACCACCCTCACCACGAGATAGCTACTGACAACACCAACCAGAATCGGATCAGCCACAACCGGCCACTGCACCCAACCCGTCAGAGATAGAGCATTCATGGTCACGTTTACAGCAAACCCGGCCACCATGCCCCAAAAGGCGCCTGCCTCTGTGAGTCGCCCGCTCCAGATGCTCATAAACGCCACCACGCCCCAGGATGACGCAAACAGCGGGCCGGCAAAGTGAGTGAGCCAATAGATATTTCGCGGCAGCAACAGCGCCAAACCAATCACGGACAGGCCAACCATCAACATCGCTAAACGCGCTGCTCTTAAGTGCAAGCGGCTCTCGGTGTTGTTATCGCCACCCGCGGAGCACTGCTCACTGCTACTCCCCAAAATGTCGTGACTGACACTAAAGCCCACTAGCGACAGGAAAGTTGAGGCCGAAGACAGCCCGGCCGCCAGCACCCCGCATATCAGGACCGCCCCCAACGCCGCGGGTAATAAATTCATCGCGACCCAGATCATGGTGCTCTCTGCGGGTGTGATGTCGGGGTTGATCAGATTCACTGTCGCGGCCGCGAAGTTGGTAATCAGATACAGCAACAACATGGCAATCAGCGCGCCGCATGCCGACCGCAGCACCACGTGTTCGCTTCTCGCCATGAGATAGCGGCTGGTCTGCCAGGGGCTCACCGCCACAACGATGCCCCACGCCACACCGAGGATGCTCGCCCAGATGAGCGCCTCCCACTCTGTCTGCCAGTAGACATCAGGCCCTATCCGGCCATGCCATGCGATGATGTCCGGTTTCGCCTCATACGTCGCAAGGGATTCTATTGCGCTGAACCAACCGCCTGCGGCATCAACAATGAAAAAACAGGTAATTACGATGATTCCCGAAAACAGCAGGAACATCACCGTATCGGTCAAGATGACACCGCGAGAGCCCGAGTACAGCGTAAACAGCGTATAGCTGACCCATACCAAGACTATGGACGCCACCTCACTGAATCCGGTGACCTCGGTGATGATAAGCGCCATACCCCAGGTGACTGCGAGTAAGTACGCAGAGAGCCCAGCGACGATGGAAATACCGGCAAACATCTGAATGCGGCGACTGTTGAAGCGCACCCGAAAAAAAGCGGGGACGGTCAATGCCTGACTACGGCGCAGGTAGCGACCAAAAAATACCGCGCCAACGATGTAACCGAGACAATTAAAACAGGTCATGATGATGACGAGCGGCGCATGCCCCTGATACGACATGCCCGCCTCGCCCATGAAGGCATTGGTGCTCATAAAACTGGCGACCAAGGTACCTAGAATCAATATGGTCGGCGCATTCCGGCCGGCGACAAAAAAATCTTCCAAATGCCGAACACGCTTTCCGGCATACCAGCCAATCGCCAGATAACAGGCCAGACTGGCGATAATGCCCAGCTGAAAGCCGTTCACAGGCCTACCAGTGCAACAGTGTGCGCAACGATGCCGCTTATTCCGTGAGGACGGCCTGAAGCGTCATGACCCATGTGGACTGCGGCGGTCATCGGCCGACTGTGATCGCCTCAACAATCAGGCGCTCGATCACCTCCACATCCGCCTCCCGGGGGTTGGTTCCTGCCGCTGCGTCTTGGTGTGCCTTTTCTGCCAAACGACCTGCCGCCTCCAGCGGCACGCCCAACTCGGAAAGCGTCACAGGAATAGCGAGCTGGTCGAGTAACGCACATATTGCTGAGTGAAACGCCTCGAAATCGGCCTGTTGCAAACCCAGAGCACGGGACATCGCCGGCAACTTATCCTCGATAGCCGGTGCGTTATAGCGAAGCACCGCGGGCAGCACGACAGCATTGGTGAGTCCATGATGGGTGTCGAACTGCGCACCGACCATATGACTGATGGCATGCACCAGCCCGAGCCCTTTCAGGAACGACACCCCGGCGAGACAGGCGCCGATCTGCATCCCACCACGAGCCATCACACTGTCGGGTGTCGACACTGCGGTGGGCAAACAACGCCCGATCAACTCTAGGGCCTCTAAGGCGATGCCATCACACATGGGGTGATAGTCGGGCACACAATAGGCCTCAATGGCGTGCACCATGGCATCGACACCTGTCCATGCAGTGAGCGAGGATGGCAAACCTACGGTGATCTCAGGGTCGAGTAGCGTCAGTGACGGCTTGAGGTCCGGGTGCCAGACGCAGAGTTTCATACCGCGATCTGTGTGGGTAATCATCGCCGTGCTTTCAGTTTCGGCCCCTGTGCCCGCGGTGGTGGGAATACAAATCAGCTTCGGAAACACATGATCGGCAGGCAACACCGGTACGTCTCTGTCGAAATCGAATTGCCAGACGTCGCAATCATTATTGGCAGTCAGAGCAGTGGCCTTGCCCGCGTCCATCCCACTGCCTCCACCAATGGCAATGACACTGTCGTGCCCGCCTTGGCGATAGGTTTCTCGTGCCAACGCAATATCCGAGTCTTTGGGATTCGGTGCGACCTCAGAAAACACCGCGCTTTCGATTCCTGCATTGCGAAGCGCTTGCTGAAGGGTCTGTATGAACGGCAGCTCTGCAGACCCCTTGTCCGTCACGATCAGAGGGTTGGTCAGCGCCAAGGCCGATGCCTGCTGCCCCAGGGTCTCCAGACGCCCGGGCCCGTAGGCAATCGGTACAGGAAACGACCAATCATGATTTGACAGCAATTTTTCTAAAGTTTTATCAGCCATTTACCACCCTAACCTCTGTGCCGATTCAATCGTGCTTGGTATCACTCACTATAGAAAAAAAACCGCTCCAATAGATGAAAAAAGTGATGCACTGGCGGCCCGCTTTGCTTATATTCTCGCCAAAATCGGCGCCTCATCGGGGAACGATATCACGCCCAATAGGGCACCCAGTAAAAAGACCGCCAAATCTCGGCGTCACAATAAAAACTAGCCCAGTTCAGCGACTACGCGCCAAACTGGGTTCGACCTGTGAGATCACTGACTCATGAACCTACCTGTCCTGTCCCTGTCTCGACGACTCCGTAAATCGCCCTTCGAAACACGCTCTCATGTTGGTGCAAAGACCGCCTCGGTCTACAACCATGTGGTGCTGCCAACAACCTATGCGTCTCTTGAAGAGGATTATTGGCATATCAGAGAGCATGTTCAGATCTGGGACGTGGCAGCCCAAGTTCAGGTCGAAATCAAGGGGCCGGAGGCACTCAAGCTCGCCGAGTATATGACCCCCAGAGATCTATCTAAGATAGTGCCCGGCCAGTGCATGTATGTGCCGCTGATCGACGAAAAGGCCGGCATCATCAACGACCCCATCATCTTGTGCCTGGCACCAGACCGGTTCTGGCTATCAATCTCGGATTCTGACGTATTGCTCTGGGTTAAGGGTTTGGCCGTTGGTGCGGGCTTTGATGTCGAAGTCAGCGATCCAGACGTATTCCCCCTTTCTCTGCAGGGCCCCAAGTCAGAAACCTTGCTGAGCAGACTGATCGACGAGCCCGTCGGAGATATCCGATTCTTCCGCTTCATCGAAACCCAGATTGCCGGGATACCACTGGTGATTGCTCGCACGGGCTGGAGTGGTCAGGGAGGCTTTGAGCTCTACCTGAGCGACTCATCACAGGGGGAGCGGTTGTGGGACATCGTGACCGAAGCCGGCGCCGACCTGAATTTGCGTCCGGGCTGCCCCAATTTGATCGATCGGATCGAGACCGGTCTGCTATCCCACGGCAACGACATGACGCTCGACAACAATCCGATTGAGGCGGGGCTGGACCGCTTCTTCAAGATGGGCAAAACTGCTGACTATCTGGGTCGGGAAGCGCTGGAACGCATCGCAGAAGCAGGCTGCCCGCAAAAAATGGTCAGGCTGGTGGTGCAAGGCGATCCAGTGCGCAATCCCCGGGAAACCTACCCCATCAGCTTGGCTGGATCGGATCTCGACGGCTGCGTGACCAGCATCACCTATTCGCCGCGGCTCGAATGCAACGTCGGCATGGGGTACGTGCCCAGCGACCACGCTGAGATAGGCACTGAGCTCACGATTACGTTACCCGATGGCGTTGTGACAGGGCGCATCGCAGATAAGGATTGGCGAACCGGCGAGGATTAACCTCGCCGCAGAATTCAGGCCAATCCGTGCACCATTTTGGTCTCAAGGAAGTCTTCCAGACCCATTTCTCCGCCTTCCCGACCGTTACCCGAGGCTTTGT
>JAAEZV010000164.1 GCA_018222695.1 Gammaproteobacteria bacterium | reverse complement strand
ATGGGGAATTTAAAATTAACGGGCATACCATCTAACAGCCTTCCTGCTTGATTGCACAATGGACCGGGTAGTTCATTATCAAGTCCAAAAAAAGCGGACACGAGAATATCTTGCTCGGCAGGATTCGTGACAGCGGGAGTGACCTGGCGAATTTCAAACCCCTGACTGGCAGTCAGCCACCCCAAGGTTACCGCATAGTCTTCTCCATCTTGCAATATGACCTCGTTGATCACGACCGAATCGCCGGCGAGACTCACGCTGGCACCCTCAAGATTGGGTGATTCGTCAGCACTCAGGAAGTCATAGGGAAAGCCGACGACCTCGAATCTGGCACTGTCCTCAGCCACATCACCGGTCAGTGATACAGCGCGGACCGTCACCGTGTGCTCACCATTACCCAACAATCCATAGGCCATTGCCGACCCAAAACCGGAGTTTATTGATCCGACGATATCCGGATAAACCGCCTCAACATCCTCACGACTGGCGCCGTAAGGCAGTTCAAACCCGAACACACCGTCAAAATACACTTCGATTCGTTCGATACCGTCGGACGCCACTGCCCATCCGCGAATATTCGACACACCGGAACTGGTGCCGCCGTCAACCGGCTCCTCAAGGTTGATAATCAGGTCCGCTGCGCCGGCTGGACTCACAACCAGTGCCGTCAGCAACAGTGCAAGGCAGCCGGTCCTAACGCTCGCCGGGTCGTGCACTCCTCTGCGATTCATACTAATTCTCCCACGAACACAACTCAGTGATTCGTAGACGTCATCATCTAGAAGAAACCCAAAAGAAGAGCGGCTACGGGTTCCATTTTTGACCCCTGTCGTCAACGCGCATGAGCCTAGCTGATACATCACTTCAGCACCTGTCACACAGGTGACATCTCCCGCTTGGGCAGGCCCAAACTATGCTTTGCAGGTTGGTGGTAGTAGTAAAAACGCTAGCGTCTGAACCTCCGCGAGCTGGCAAGGCCACAACGCTAGAGTTGAAGAGCCAGGAACCTTGGATGGAATCGTTTGCTTTGGTCACAGAAATGTTGGGCCGAGTAGAACGTGAACCCGAGGCTAATCGACTGTGAGTCACTTAGCCTTAGGCAATGACTCGATTGCCCGTCGTATTCCATCGGGAACCGGCGCTGAACGACCCGATTCCCGATCGACAAAGGCGTGGGTGAACGTGCCCGTGACGCAGCTTTGCTCCGCATCGGATGCAAACACGCCGACCTCCCAGCGCACGGACTTCTCGCCGATGCGGAGGACTTTGAGCCCCAGCGACAACGTCGCGGGATAACTGGCGGGGGAGAAATAGTCAGCGCTCGAGTGTACGACGTAGCCCACGACGGCATCGACGCCCGGGCGCAGACCACCCTCCTCGATCAGGAAGCGATTCACCACCGAATCAAAGTAAGCGTAATAGGCAACATTATTAATGTGGCCATAGATATCGTTGTCCGCCCAACGAGATTCGAGTGAATAAAAGATCGCATAGTCCGATCGAGCGGATGGCGTCGCACGATCGCTCACGCCGAGCCACTCCAGGCAGCGGTATACAGCGCCAGCGCGGCAGCTTCATCGACCTCGACCGGATTGTTCACCAGCAGGCGCTGCTGCAGCATGGCGTCAGCCGCCAGCATGGGCAGATCGCGCTCCGGCACGTCAGCCGCCGACAGCGTGGTCGGCAGTGCGGCATCGGCAATGAGGTCCTCAAACCACCTCACAAAACCCTCAAGACCCGGCGCAACCGGCTCGGGCAACAATGGCGCCAGTTCCAGATAGAGTGCCTCGGCAGCAGGCGCGTTAAAGCGCAATACCGCGGGTAGCATCAGCGCGTTACTCAGCCCATGGGGCATGTGGTAGTGACCGCCCAATGGATAGGCCAGCGCGTGCACTGCGGCCACCGGCGCATTGGCAAAGGCTTGGCCTGCCAACGTGGCACCCAACAACATCGCCTCACGCGCTGCGACATCGTCGGGATGAGAAAGCACGCGTCGCTGATTGGCGCTCAGCAGGGTCAGCGCCTGCCTGGCGAGCATGTCGGACACCGGGTTCTTTTTAATCTTTGAGGTATAGGCCTCAATGGCGTGCACCATGGCATCGATACCGGTCATGGCCGTCACGTGAGCCGGCAGGCCCAGTGTCAATTCGGCATCGAGCACCGCAATATCAGGTAGCAATACAGGCGAGCTGATGCCCGCCTTGGTGGTCTCGCCCGTGGTGATCACCGCCACCGGTGTCACCTCGGATCCAGTCCCCGCAGTGGTAGGAATGAGAATAAGCGGTAGCCGACCTCCGACAACCTGGTCTACGCCGTAGGCCTCTGCGAGGGTTTGGGTGCCCGCCGCCAGCACGGCGATGGCTTTGGCAACATCCATCGAACTGCCGCCGCCGAGTCCGACCACGCCGTCTGCCTCGCCCGCCTGCAGCATCGCCAGCGCGTCCAGTACCACCGACTCGGCAGGATCTGCCGTCACCTCGGAAAAGAGACCAACGTGCTCGCAGGTCGCGGCCATGGCGTCCTGCACGGGGGCAACCAAACCCGCTGTGACTAAGCCCGGGTCCGTTACCAGCAGCGGTCGCTTGATGCCCAGCTGGGCGCAATACGCCCCCACCTCTCGCGAAGTGCCTAGGCCAACACGCAGCTCTGGAGCGGTATTGAACCGATAGCCGGTCATATCAGAATGTGAGAATCACCTTGCCTTTAGCGCGGCGCTCCATCATGGCCGCGTAGGCACCTTCATATTCCTCGATCGGAAACACATCGGTGATGACCGGCTTGATTTTGCCTTCCTCAAACCATTGCCACAGGGTGTCGATGTTAGCCAGATGGACCTCGGTCTCTTCCATCGTAAACCGGCCCCAGAAGACGCCCACAATCGAACAGCCTTTCAGCAACGTCAGGTTGAGAGGAATGCTGGGTATCGGCCCCGAGGCGAACCCGATCACCAAATAACGCCCTTTCCAGCCCATCGAGCGCACCGCAGGCTCGCTAAAGTCGCCCCCTACCGGGTCATATACGACATCGACGCCGGCGCCACCGGTCAGCTCCTTCACACGGTCCTTGAGGGATTCATTGCTGTAGTTGATGACGTGGTCCGCGCCGAGCTCGGTACACAATGCCAGCTTGTCGTCGCTGCTCGCGGCCGCGATCACCGTCGCGCCCAGCGCCTTGCCCAGCTCAACTGCTGTACTGCCCACCCCGCCTGCAGCCCCCAATACCAAGAGCGTCTCGCCGGGCTGGATGTTCGCCCGCTGCACCAGCGCATGGTAGGACGTCAGGTACGTAATCGTGATCCCGGCGGCCGCCTCGAAAGACAGCGCCGGCGGCTTGGGTAATACCGCCAGCTCGTTGGCGACGATCTCCTCGCAGAAGCTCCCCGAGCCGCCGCTATGAATCACCTCGTCACCCACTTTCCAGCGGGTGACCGAGGCACCGACGGCCTCTACTACGCCAGCACACTCGCCTCCCGGGATAAACGGCAGTTCGGGCTGCATCTGGTACTTACCCTGGATGATCAGTACATCGGGGAAATTAAGCCCTGCGGCTTTCACCCGAATCCGCACATCGTTATCGCCCAACTCCGGCGACGGCCAGTCGTCGACCAGATCCAGACTATCGGGCAGGCCGTGCTCACGGCAGACAAGTGCTTTCATATCAGAAAACCTCGAACAGGCCAGCAGCACCCATACCGCCGCCTACGCACATGGTCACCACAACGTATTTAACGCCGCGGCGCTTGCCTTCAATCAGCGCATGGCCCAGCAGTCGCGAGCCACTCATGCCGTAGGGGTGGCCCACAGCAATCGCGCCGCCGTCGACATTGAGCTTGTCGTTGTCGATGCCCAGGGTATCGCGGCAGTGCAGTACCTGTACTGCAAACGCCTCGTTCAGCTCCCACAGGCCGATGTCGTCCACCGTCAGGCCGTGCTCCTTGAGCAGCTTCGGCACGGCAAACACCGGGCCGATACCCATCTCATCGGGTTCACAACCGGCCACCGCGATCCCGCGGTAAGCACCGAGGGGATTCAAGCCCAGTTTCTCAGCGGTCGCCGCCTCCATCACGACCTGCGCCGACGCGCCGTCAGACAACTGAGACGCATTGCCTGCAGTGATCGTGCCACCTTCAATCACCGTGCGCAGTCCCTGCACGCCTTCCAATGTGGAGGCACGAACACCTTCGTCTGCGCTCACAGTGGCTTCAGCCGTCGACTGCTCACCCGTCTCTTTGTCATAAACAATGCGTTCGCAAGTGACCGGGACCAGCTCGTCTTCAAACTTGCCCGCCTCATAGGCCGCCGCCGCGCGCTGCTGAGACTGCAGACCATATTCGTCCATAGCATCACGGCTCACGTTGTATCGCGCCGCGACCACCTCAGCGGTCTGCAGCATCGGCATATAGATGTCTTTGTGCATGGCCAGCAGCTCTTCATCGGCAGCACGGTGCAGATTCATGTGCTCGTTCTGCACCAGCGAGATGGAATCCACGCCGCCGCCAATGGCGACATCCATGCCGTCATGAATGACCTGCTTGGCAGCAGTCGCGACAGCCATCA
Organism: Gammaproteobacteria bacterium; assembly: GCA_018222695.1. Taxonomy (GTDB): domain Bacteria; phylum Pseudomonadota; class Gammaproteobacteria; order Pseudomonadales; family Halieaceae; genus Luminiphilus. The sequence goes on along the minus strand of JAAEZV010000164.1, from coordinate 80 downwards.
TGCCGGAGGAACACTGACGATCGATTGTCATGCCCGACACGGTGACCGGCAGGCCTGCGCGAAGTGCCGCGGTGCGGCCA
>JAAEZV010000163.1 GCA_018222695.1 Gammaproteobacteria bacterium | reverse complement strand
AGCGCAATTTCTTCGAGCCGTTTGGCAATTTCCAGATTTTCGTCCTCGATGCCTAGCTCCGCCAAGACCTCATCCGCAGCCTGTTTCATGACTTTGGCCCTCGGATCAAAGTTCTTATAGACGCGGTGACCGAACCCCATCAGGCGGAACGGATCGTCCTTGTCCTTTGCCTTGGCGATGAATTCGTCGATATGGTCCACCGTGCCGATCTCTTCAAGCATTTTCACCACGGCTTCATTGGCGCCGCCATGGGAGGGACCCCAGAGTGCCGCGATACCCGCTGCGATGCAGGCAAAGGGATTGGCTTGCGAGGAGCCCGCGAGGCGCACGGTAGACGTTGAGGCGTTCTGCTCGTGGTCGGCATGGAGCAGAAAGATCCGATCCATGGCGCGCGCGATAGTGGGCGACACCTTTGTCGGTTCACAGGGATTGCCGAACATCATATGCAAGAAGTTAGCCGCGTAATCCAGGCTGTTATCGGGATACATAAATGGCTGGCCAATGGAGAATTTGTAACTCATGGCCGCAATGGTGGGCATTTTGGCGATCAGCCTGAATGCGGCTACTTCGCGATGCCATGGATCGGAGATGTCTGTGGAGTCGTGATAGAACGCGGAAAGCGCTCCGACCACTCCGCACATGATGGCCATGGGGTGCGCATCACGACGAAAGCCGTTGAAGAAGGTTCGGATCTGCTCATGCACCATGGTGTGCCGGGTCATGATGCCCACGAACTCGTCTTTCTGCTCGGCGGTCGGCAGCTCACCATTCAGTAATAGGTAGCAGGTTTCGAGATAGTCCGAATGCTCGGCCAGCTGCTCTATCGGATAGCCCCGATGAAGCAGAACCCCTTTCTCGCCATCGATAAAGGTAATTTGCGATTCGCAGGCCGCCGTCGAGGTGAAACCGGGGTCATAGGTGAAGTAACCGTTGGCGGTCAGCTTGCCCACATCCACAACATCAGGGCCCAATGTGCCCGAGTGCACGCTCAGATCGATGGCCTGCTGAGATCCATCCTCATGGGTGAGGTTCAGGGTGGCGTGTTTGTCGGACATAGAGGATCACTACCGCTTGAAATAAGAGGGTGCCAAACTAATGCTGAGCGCCTGACATGTCAATTTGAAACGCGCTGAATGGATCAACTCATCAGGCGGATCGCGGGCCGGAGAGGTAAAATTGTAATCAATTGTGAGCCCACCTATACTCCCGACCGCGGAAGATATTGGGTCATCCACCGTAACCTCCGCAGCAACCGCAACTACTCTGAGATTTAACGTGAGACCAACTTCAAGAGACACGCGTCCTGTCAATCTGGACCTTGGCACCATTAACTTGCCGGTGACCGCTTATGCCTCCATCACACACCGCGTGACCGGGGTGCTGATGTTTTTCTCCAGCTTCCTGATGTTGTGGGCTCTCGATCAGAGTCTCGCATCTGAAGCCTCCTTCAACGGGGTGGCGGCGGTGCTGTCTTCACCGCTAGCCAAGCTGGTCAGCTGGGGTATTGCATCGGTGCTGACTTACCACGCGCTTGCCGGGATCAAGCACCTCATTATGGATGCGGGCATTGGTGAGACGATGCGCGGTGGTGTGTTGGGCGCGCGCATCGTGTTTGTGCTGGCGGCTGCGGCCGCAGCGGTGTGGGGGGTGCTGATATGGTGACCTCTGTTACAAGCTTCAGCCGAACTGGGCTATCTGACTGGCTGATTCAGCGGGTCACCTCTCTGGTGTTGCTCGCATATTTTATTGTTATCGCCTACCAGTTACTGGGTTCAGTTGACTACACTTCGTGGCGATTGCTGTTTGACCAGACGTGGATGAAGGTCTTCACCCTGATGGCAGCGCTTTCGCTGGCGGCACACAGCTGGATTGGCCTGTGGTCAGTATTCACGGATTACCTGACCGAGAGAATGCTGGGTCCGAAGGGTAACGCCATTAGGCTGTTGTGCCAGTTAGGTGCGTCGCTCGCACTCGTAGGTTACGTAATGTGGGTGATTGTCATTATTTGGAGCTGAGGCGTCTTGGATCAGCTGTGAACAAGGGGAGCGTTGCGCGACGGTGCTCCTAGGATAGACGTGAGAGTTATGAGAACGATTTCTTTTGATGGGGTGATTGTAGGCGGTGGCGGCGCAGGAATGCGCGCAGCACTGCAGTTGGCCCAGTCGGGTTACAAGACAGCTGTCATTTCTAAGGTGTTTCCGACTCGCTCTCACACGGTGTCTGCGCAGGGGGGGATTACGTGCGCAATCGCCAGCGCTGACCCTCAGGACGATTGGCGGTGGCACATGTATGACACCGTGAAAGGCTCTGACTACATTGGCGATCAAGACGCGATTGAATACATGTGCTCGGTCGGTCCCGAGGCGATCTTCGAGTTAGAGCATATGGGCCTCCCGTTTTCGCGTACCGAGGAAGGCCGCATTTACCAAAGACCCTTTGGTGGGCAATCGAAGAATTTTGGCGAGGGCGGACAGGCGGCTCGGACGTGTGCGGCGGCTGATCGTACCGGCCACGCACTCTTGCATACGCTTTATCAGAACAACATCAAAAACGAGACCGTCTTTTTTAACGAGTGGTTCGCCGTTGATCTGGTGAAGAACCAGGATGGTGCCGTGGTGGGTGTGATCGCCATTTGCATTGAAACGGGTGAGACCGTTTACGTGAAATCCAAGGCGACGGTCTTCGCTACTGGTGGTGCTGGCAGGATCTATGCGTCCACCACCAATGCGCACATCAATACCGGTGATGGCATGGGCATGGCACTCCGCGCAGGCGTACCTGCGCAGGATATGGAGATGTGGCAGTTCCATCCGACCGGAATCTACGGTGCCGGCACGCTGGTGACCGAGGGCTGTCGCGGAGAGGGTGGCTATCTGGTCAATAAGGACGGCGAGCGCTTTATGGAGCGATACGCGCCCAACGCTAAGGATTTGGCGGGCAGAGACGTGGTGGCGCGCTCGATGGTGCTTGAGATTCTCGAGGGCCGGGGCTGCGGCCCTAACGGTGATCACGTGAAGCTCAAGCTGGATCATCTCGGTGAGGAGGTCCTCGAATCCCGACTCCCCGGGATCTGCGAATTGAGCCGCACTTTTGCTCACGTCGACCCTGTCAAGGAGCCCATCCCGGTTGTGCCGACTTGTCACTACATGATGGGCGGTGTTCCCACGAACGTTCATGGCCAAGCCTTGACGGTCGATGCGCAGGGCAACGACGCGGTCATTACGGGCCTTTATGCGTGTGGCGAAGTCGCCTGTGTCTCAGTGCATGGTGCGAATCGACTCGGCGGCAACTCGTTGCTGGATCTGGTGGTCTTTGGGCGTGCCTCTGGTCTGTTTATCGAGAAATCGCTGCGTGAGGGAATTGAGCTCCGGGACGCGTCACAAACTGACATTGAGGCGGCTGGTGCGCGGCTTGAGGCACTCAACGCCCGAGAGCAGGGCGAGCAGGTGTCACCATTGCGACACGAGTTGCAGGAAATCATGCAAAACCACTTCGGCGTGTTCCGCACGGGTGAGTTTATGCGTGAGGGGATCGCCAAGCTGGCTGATTTGCGAGAGCGCGTAGAAAACGTTGCACTCGCTGACCGATCAAATGCGTTTAATACTTCGCGGATCGAGTGTCTGGAACTGCAGAACTTGTTTGAAACCGCTGAAGCCACCGCGGTGGTTGCCGAGGCTCGAGATGAGAGTCGCGGTGCTCACGCGAGAGAAGATTTCACTGAACGAGATGACGAGAACTGGCTGTGTCACTCCCTCTTCCACAGTGAGGGCAAGCAAGTGTCCAAGCGCAGCGTCAACTTTACCCCGCAAACCGTTGAAACCTTCCAGCCGAAGGCGAGAAGTTACTGAGTTTTTCAGGAGCGATAGCAGATGCTACAGGTCAGCTTATACCGTTATAACCCCGAGACCGACGAAGCCCCGTACATGCAGGATTTTTCTGTCGACACGGGCGATCGTGATCTGATGGTGCTCGACGTACTGGAGCTAATCAAGGCCGATCACGATGGCAGTGTGACCTACCGTCGCAGTTGCCGAGAGGGTGTCTGCGGGTCAGATGGTCTCAACATGAACGGCAAAAATGGGCTGGCGTGCATCACACCCCTCTCTGAGAGTATTAAAGGCGGCAAGCTGGTGATTCGTCCTCTGCCGGGGTTGCCCGTGATTCGCGATCTTGTGGTCGATATGAGTCTTTTTTACGCGCAGTACGAGAAGGTGCAGCCCTACTTGCAGAATCCCACACCGGCGCCAGCGATCGAGCGATTGCAGTCTCCCGAGGAGCGCGCCCAGTTGGATGGGTTGTACGAGTGCATTCTCTGCGCCTGTTGCTCGACCAGTTGTCCCTCTTTCTGGTGGAATCCCGATCGGTTTGTCGGTCCCGCCGGTTTGCTGCAGGCGTATCGATTCCTCGCTGACAGTCGTGATACCGCGACAGAGGACCGGCTGGCCAAGCTGGATGACCCTTTCAGCGTGTTTCGCTGCCACGGCATTCAAAATTGCGTCAACGTGTGTCCGAAGGGCTTGAATCCCACCAAGGCGATTGGCCATATCCGGACCATGTTGCTGAATCGGGCGACCTGATACCGGCTGCACGATGAGTGGTGATGGGTGTCATAGCTGATTGTCATAAGGGCATTCCGACCACAGCATATCAG
>JAAEZV010000162.1 GCA_018222695.1 Gammaproteobacteria bacterium | reverse complement strand
GGGCAATCCGGCGGTACCGATCATCAGAGAAGCCGTGAAGGCGGCCATATTGAGGGTGCTGCCGCGAACTGAGGTGGTGTATTCCTGAAAGCCCAAATCCAACAAGGTGCGGTCAAGTTTCTCCAACAAATAGGTACCATCGGCAAGGGTAGAACCCAATCCGATCTGGGGTATCGGCTGACCAGTCAGCTGCAGGCTGATAAAAATCGCCGGCACGGTGTAGGCAAAAATCAGCACACAGAACTGGGCGATCTGGGTGTAGGTAATCCCTTTCATCCCGCCAAGCACGGCATAGAAAAAAACGATGACCATCCCCGAGAACAGGCCGGTCTCATAGTCAGTCTCGAGAAAACGCGAGAAGGCCACACCGATACCTTTCATCTGACCGATCACATACGTCACCGAGCAAATGATCAGGCAAATCACCGCGACTATCCGCGCAGTATTGGAGTAGTAGCGATCGCCAATGAACTCAGGGACGGTGAACTTGCCGTATTTCCTCAGGTATGGCGCGATCAGCATGGCCAGAATCACATAGCCGCCGGTCCAGCCCATCAGAAATACCGAGCCGCCATAGCCGTTGTAAGAGAGACCAATGAGACCCGCCATGGAGATGAATGACGCTGCCGACATCCAGTCAGCAGCCGTCGCCATGCCGTTAGCCACGGGGTGGATGCCCTTCCCGGCGACGTAAAATTCCTGAGTCGACCCGGCACGTGAGCGGATCGCGATGAAAATATAGAGCGCAAAGGATGCGCCCACCACCAGGTAAGTCGTCTCAGTGAGGCTCATGCCTCGGGCTCCTCGAACCCGAGACGCTTCTCAAGACGCGCCATCACGCGCGCGTAGACGAAGATCAATACGATAAAGGTATAGATGGCGCCCTGCTGCGCAAACCAGAAGCCCAGTTTGTAGCCGCCGACTTGCACCTGGTTGAGGGGTTCAACCCACAGCACGCCGCAGCCCAGACTGACGATGAACCAAATCGTGCCCAGTATCAGCATCCAGCGCCGATTTTCACGCCAATAGACTTGGCGAGCGGTAGCGTCGTTCGTATCCATCATGCAGTCTCCGGGCACCGCTGTTCAGATCACACGCATCATCATCTTCTGTTCCGCATTGAGTCAACATCGGCGCCTAAAACACCTTCGGTGACTCGCGACAGACGGTCCCCACTAGCATGCCTGTGGTTTGAGCAGATGGTTGTCGCACCCATCGCGCGCTTGTTGTCAAAAACGGCAGCACTTACCATCCAAGTCTCGCGACCCCCGCGCTCGACCCGATCAACCGGAAACCAAGCAATGACCGACAGTGCTGTCTATCCCATTCCCGATCACTTCAGCGAGGCGCATGTGACGCCTGAACGATACCAAACGCTGTATCGCCAATCTCTGGATGACCCCGAAACATTTTGGTCCGAGCAAGCGCAACTTCTCGACTGGTATTCGCCCTGGACCGCGATCTCGGATACCGATGTCGTCAGAGGTGCGGCCCGCTGGTTTGTCGACGCCAAGCTGAACGTCTCCGTGAACTGCATTGACCGGCACTTGCCGGAGCGCGCACATGACACCGCGATTATCTGGGAGGGGGATAACCCCGATGACACCCAGTGGTTCACCTATCAAGAGCTCAAGATTCAGGTTTGTCGCTTCGCGAACGCTCTGAGAGCGCAGGGGGTCGGTAAGGGTGACCGTGTGTGTATCTACATGCCCATGATTCCCGAAGCCGCGTTCGCCATGCTCGCGTGCGCACGTATTGGCGCCATACACTCGGTTGTCTTCGGCGGCTTCTCCCCTGAGGCGCTCAAAGATCGCATTAATGATGCTGCGTGCCGCATGGTGATCACCGCCGATGAGGGCGTCCGTGGCGGCAAAACCGTGCCACTCAAACACAACGTGGACGCGGCGCTGGCGCAGGTCGACTGCGTTGATAGCGTCATCGTGGTGAGACGCACCGGATGCGAGACCGATTGGATCGAGGGTCGGGACGTCTGGTACCACGAAGCCACCGTCGCGGTCAGTGATGATTGTGAGCCTGAGTGGATGGACAGCGAAGACCCGCTGTTTATCCTCTATACCTCAGGCTCCACTGGCAAACCCAAAGGCGTCCTCCACACCACGGGCGGCTACCTGCTGCAGGCAGCCATGTCGATGAAGTATGTGTTCGACTATCGCGAGGGTGAAACCTATTGGTGCACCGCTGACGTCGGCTGGGTCACTGGCCACACCTATATCGTCTATGGCCCACTGGCCATCGGTGCCCGAACGCTGATGTTTGAGGGCGTCCCCACTTATCCCGCGGGCGACCGCTTCTGGCAGGTGATTGCCAAGCACGAAGTGAATCTGTTCTTCACCGCGCCCACTGCGATCCGTGCTTTGCATGGTCTGGGCGACGAACTGGTCACGCGGCATGATCGCAGCTCTCTGCGCATTATTGGCTCGGTCGGTGAACCCATTAACCCTGAGGCTTGGGAGTGGTACCACCGCGTCGTTGGCGACGGCCGCTGCCCCATTGTCGATACCTGGTGGCAAACAGAGACCGGCGGAGTGATGATCACGCCGTTACCCGGTGCGCACGCGCTCAAGCCCGGCTTTGCCAGCTTTCCCTTTTTCGGGGTGGAGCCGGCCCTGCTGGATGAGCAGGGCGAAGAGATTCAAGGTCCCGGATCCGGGTATCTGGTGATCAAGCGATCCTGGCCCGCCCAAATTCGCACCGTCTATGGCGATCACCAGCGCATGATCGATACCTACTTTACGACCTATCCCGGCTATTACTTTACCGGTGACGGCGCGCTGCGAGACGAGGACGGCTACCTGCGCATTACGGGTCGCGTGGATGACGTACTCAACGTATCGGGCCATCGCATGGGGACTGCCGAGGTAGAAAGCGCACTGGTGCTGCACGAGAACATCGCCGAAGCCGCAGTGGTGGGCTTCCCCCACGACATCAAAGGCCAGGGCATCTACGCCTATGTCACGCCCATGACCGGCGTTGAGGACAGCGAGTCACTGCGTGAGGAATTGGTGGCGCTGTGTGTTCGCGAGATCGGACCCATCGCCAAGCCGGACCGAATTCAGTGGGCGCCGGGGCTGCCCAAGACGCGATCTGGCAAGATCATGCGACGAATTTTACGTAAAATCGCCGAAAATGAGCTAAATAGCCTCGGAGATACGTCAACCCTCGCGGACCCCGCGGTGGTCGAGGATCTGGTCGCGGGACGACGATCAGACTAGCTCCTCTCCCTCTCCCAACAGCCGAACCAGCCCACCCCACATGGAGCCTGCGGGAACCGCCCCGTGAAGCGGCTCAAGCGTTATCGCGAGAGGGCTCAGCAAACACAACCAGAGGCTGGAATAGCCTCTAATATTTACCATTTTCAGCACTACATCTTGGCCCACTTGGCCTATACTCCCCACCGCTCAGCTATTGCTGGCTCCTGACCGAATAAAAAATTCAATATTAGGGTTGAGGACATTTGGGGGGTAACGCCCTTGGTGATGTCTGAGCGTATTTATTGTTTTTGAAGCCACGGAGAAAACCATGAAATTTACTTACCGCACACTTGCTGTTGCCGTCGCGGCAGCACTTGTGGTGCCGACGCAAGCGACCTTTGCTCAGGACGAAAACCTGACAGAAGAAGTCGTCGTTATCGGTACCCGTACCGAGGGACGTTCTGCCCTCGACTCACCCGCTCCGGTCGACGTGATCGGCGGTGAGACTATGAGCAATCAGGGCGACACCGACATGAGCAACCTGCTCCGAAATGTCGTTCCCTCGTATAACGTGAACGATCAGCCGATCAGCGACGCGGCGACGCTGGTTCGCCCCGCCAACCTGCGCGGCCTGGCACCGGATCACACTTTGATGCTGGTCAACGGCAAGCGACGCCACCGCGCCTCGGTCATTACCTGGCTCGGTAACGGCATTTCAAATGGCTCACAGGGCCCTGACGCGGCGGCAATCCCCGCGCTGGCGCTGAAGCGAATCGAAGTGCTGCGCGACGGCGCGTCCGCTCAGTACGGTTCTGACGCCATCGCAGGCGTGATGAACTTTGTACTGAACGATGCCCGCGAGGGTGGCTCAGTTGAAGTGCGCTACGGTGAGTACAAAGAAGGTGACGGTGAGCAGGTGACCATCGCAGGCAACATTGGTTTGCCTCTGGGCGACTCAGGCTTCCTGAACCTGACTGCTGAGTGGGGCGAGTCTGATCCGACCAGTCGTTCGGAACAGCGTGCTGACGCACAGGGCCTGATCGACGATGGCTACCAAGGCGTACCGGTACCCGCGATGATCTGGGGTCGTCCTATCGTCAATGACGACATGAAGCTCTGGGCCAACTTCGGCTTTGACCTGAGCGACACCCTTGAGCTTTATGGCCACGCCAATTACAACAGCAAAGAGGTCGATGGTGGCTTCTTCTTCCGTAACCCCACTAACCGCGGCGCGGTTTACAGTGGTGACGGCGGCGAGACCCTGTTGATCGGTGACCTTACGCCTGATGGCAGCGGTAACTGCCCAGTCGTTGCGATGGACGGCAACATCCCCGATGCTGCCGCTTTCGCTCAGGTACAAGCTGACCCCAACTGCTTCAGCTTCCAAGAAACTATCACGGGCGGCTTCACACCGCGTTTTGGTGGCGACGTCTCTGACATGTCCTTCC
>JAAEZV010000161.1 GCA_018222695.1 Gammaproteobacteria bacterium | reverse complement strand
TCCCAAGGGTTTGGGCTCAACGCTGACGCACTCTGCTATCACAACAGACTATTCGGAGGCGCTCCTAGAGTTCATTACCCCAGCTTCCCATTCCATTGCTGAAACTGAACAGGCGTTGGCGGACCTGCATCGCTTCACGGCGCGTCACCTTGACCAGGAGCTGTTATGGAATGCGAGCATGCCCTGCATTGTGAATGGTGACGCCGGGATCCCGATCGCCGAATTTGGTACTTCCAATGTTGGCCAGATGAAGCGGATCTATCGCAACGGGCTGAGCGTGCGCTATGGCAGAAAGATGCAAGCGATTGCCGGCATTCACTACAACTTCTCGCTGCCTGAATCCTTTTGGGCGGCCGCCCATGATCTGGCGGGCACTGCCCATGACGCTCAGGCATTTCAAACCGAAGGGTATCTGGCGCTGATCCGGAACTTTTTTTCCCGGGTCTGGATGTTGATGTACTTACTGGGTGCGTCCCCTGCCGTCTGCGCGAGTTTTATACAGGGCAATAAGCATCATCCACTAGAGCCAATGGGTGAGGATCATCACAGCTTCTTCCTGCCCCACGCCACCACCTTGAGAATGGGTGATCTCGGCTATACCAGCAATGCGCAGGCGGGAATGGACGTCTGCTATAACGACCTCGATCAATACATTTCTACCTTGCGTGACGCGATCCTGACGCCGCACCCTGCCTACGGGCAGTTTGACCTGATGCAGAACGGAGAGCGCGCGCAACTCAACACCTCGTTACTGCAAATCGAAAATGAGTACTACAGCCCGATCCGGCCCAAGCGGGTAACACAGAGCGGTGAGGCACCCGTCGTCGCGCTCGCGCGCAAGGGCATTGAGTATGTCGAGGTGCGCTGCGTGGATATCAACCCCTTCACGCCTTTTGGGATCGACACCGATACGATGCGATTGATCGATCTCTTCCTGATCGCATGCCTGATCGATGAAAGCCCGCCATGCGATGCCGATGGGCAACGACAGAACAAGACCAACCTGCAGCGGATGGTCAATCGCGGGCGCGAACCCGGGTTGACGCTGCTGTCCCGCGACGGTGTTGAGACACCCCGGGAAGTGCTCGCCGAACCGATTCTGGATCGAATGGATGAAGTCGCCAAGTGGTATGACTCGGGGTCAGGCAACACCGATTACGAGCAAGTAGTCGCGCGAGCACGGGCGCACATTGCGGACCCGTCACTCACGCTCTCGGCGCGCGTACTCGATGAAATGACCACAAACAACCAGAGCTTCTGGCAGCTGGCGCTTCGGTATTCTCGCGAGTGGCATCAACAACACCTCGCCGCGCCATTAGCGGACGCTACTTGGGAGGCCATGACCGACGACGCTGCCATCTCGCTCGAACGGCAACAAGAGATTGAGTCCCACGACAATCAGTCTTTCGACACTTACCTGTCGCAGTTCTACGAACAGTATCAGTCGGTCTGACGGTCACCCCTGCCCGGGAGGTCAAACCTGACCTCGCACCGATTCCTCACCGGCTGAGGTAGTGGGTTCTGACTGGCGAGTCGAAAGCGGGAAACACCTCACGAGCAGCAATAAAAAAAGCGCCCGGCGGGCGCTTTTCTGGTGTTGCTGACGATGAGACTCCCGCTGTGCGGGAGCATCACTGTGGATTACTCGGCCCCAGCGTCCGCCTTCACCACCGCAATCAGTTCAACGTCAAACAGCAAGGTGGCATTCGGGCCAATCATTTGCCCTGCCCCGCCCTCGCCGTACCCGAGCTCCGGGGGAATGATGAACTTGAACTTGCCGCCCGGCTTCATCAGCTGAAGTCCCTCGGTCCAGCCGGGAATCACCTGCGTCAAGCCAAAGGTCACGGTCTGGCCGCGCTCAAAGCTGCTGTCAAACACCGAGCCATCGATCAGCCGGCCCTCGTAGTGCACCTCAACAGAGTCCGCAGCCACCGGATTGTCACCCTCGCCGGGTTCCATGACGATGTATTGCAGCCCCGATTCCGTGGTTTGCACGTCATCACTGGCACTCATCTCTTCCATATACGCTCTGCCTGCCTCCAAGTTTGACTGCGCCTGCGCCACGCGCTCGGCTTCCGCTTCTGCCTGACTTCGCTCCTGAAACGCGGACATTTCGGTATTGATTTCTTCGTCCGACAGCTTCGCTTCGGCGCCCGTCATCGCATCCTCAAGACCGGCCGCATAGGCGGCAACATCGATCTGCATACCATCAGCAGACATTCGCTGGCCCATGCGCAGGCCAATGCCATAGCTGAGTCGCGCGTCGGTCGACTCCAGAGTGACTTCCTGCTCCTGCGAGGCGCCGCCACAGCCCATTAGGGCCACCATCAGCCCAGCTAGTGACAGCTGGCCGACTACTTTTTTCGGGGTACTCATGCTCAACGTTCTCCCTGTTCCGTTTGCAATGGAGCGGCGATGTTACGTTGACTGGAGAAGCAGTGCCACCAGTTGCTCTCTTTCGGAGGCAAATTTACCGTTCTCAAAACCGGACACCGCCAGCATGTTAGCGTTCATGCGCTTTGCGGCATCTTCCAAGGCCTCTGCCGTCAGCATTTTTTTGGTCATGCCGTCCTGAGGCTCACTGCGAAGCGCCTCGGTGCTGACCCACATCAGCTCGGCGAGGTGACGCTCCGCCTGGACCTCGAGCTGAAGCAAATGCCGTCGCGCGTCCTCTTTGACCGCATCGCCTTTCCATTGCTCCCGCACAGCGCGCAAAGGCAACACCACTTCGTCAATCCAGGCCCCCGTGGTGGCTCGCATTGCTGCAACATCCCGATTCTGTAATCGGTGTCCCTCGGTAGACAACCAGGCAGCAAACAAAGCCTCCAATATGACCAGGTCGGCCTTTGACTGCAGCGTCAGCAACAGTGCTTGTGTGGGCTCCCGGGCATACTGCCTCAACGCCCAGTCCCAGAATGGCGTCACGGTCACGTCTTATCCTCTTTCCTTGGCGCCCGAAATGAGTGCCAGCTTTTGCTCTCTGCTGAGACGACGCAGTGCATGCTCCCTTTGCTGGGCATCCGATCGCGAGTTACAGGCCTCGGACCACACCAACGCCACCGGCCGACGCGCCTTGGTGTAACGGGCGCCGCCAGCCAACTGTCCATTGTGTTGCAAAAGCCGCCGGGCCAAATCCGTGGTGACACCCGCGTAAAGCGACTGATCAGCACACTGCAGAAGGTAGACCTGCCATAGTGAGTCCTGTCCTGCATCTTTATTCACTAGCTGATTACTAAGTGACGGTCAAAGCTTGCCGGTTGGCAGGCAGTACGATATTTTCTCAGTGACATGGACCTAATCCCTGACCGCGGCTGAAGCCCTGCCTGACAACGGAGCACCTATGAGCGCTGACATTCTGCACGTGACCGACGACAACTTCGATGCGGAGGTACTCTCCAGCGACCTGCCTGTGCTGGTGGATTTTTGGGCCGAGTGGTGTGGCCCCTGCAAGATGATCGCCCCCATCCTTGAGGAGATTGCCACAGAATACGCGGGAAAGGTCAAAGTCTGTAAGGTCGACGTCGACGCGAACCCTGACATGCCGGGTAAATTCAACATTCGCGGCATCCCGACCTTGATCATGTTCAAAGGCGGCAATGCGGTCGACACCAAAGTCGGCGCGCTGTCCAAGACCCAACTGAGCGAATTTGTAGACAGCGTGGCCTAGACGCGGGAGAGGTATAAACGGCCGCCGGAGGGGCATAAATACCCCTACATTTTTGCTGGACGCGCCCATCTTCGGGTGCTAACTTGCAGCAATCGGGACCTGTATGGCTCCCGTTGCACCCGAACTTCTCTTTTTTCACCCTAGCCGTAAAGCCCTTGGCCAGCGCGCTGATTGAGTGGGCTCAGAGACCGTTCAGGGCAATTTCTACCCCGACCCGCACCAGCACAAGAAGCAACAAGCATCGGCGGGGCAGACCCATTTCCTACTGACCCATTTTATCTATCTATTCGGAAGAGATTCGTGGAAGACCAAACCAATACCAACACCGAAGAGTTGGAGGCCACCAACAGTGATGCCGCCAGCGATGAGGCTGCCACCGAAACCACCAAAAAGAACGGGCGAACCCTAAAGCTCAAAGCCTCTGAGGCAGAAGCCTCAAGCGAGGCACCGGGTGATGCACCGGCTGAAACCGAGACAAGTGGTGAAACTGGCGGTGAAGAGGCGCCCCAGGGGCGCTCCCGTCGGGGACGACAGCGACGTCCGCGCCGTGATCCCAACACCCCCAGCGAAAACCCCATGAGCCTGACCGACTTGAAAAACAAGTCGACCCAGGAACTCATTGATATGGCCCGCGAGATGGGCATCGAGAACATGGCGCGCTCACGCAAGCAGGACATCATCTTTGCCCTGCTCAAACGTCATGCGAAAAGCGGTGAAGACATCTGGGGCGATGGCGTATTGGAGATCCTGCAGGATGGTTTCGGCTTCCTGAGATCGGCAGACAGTTCCTTCCTTGCCGGCCCCGACGACATCTATGTGAGCCCCAGCCAGATTCGGCGCTTTAACCTGCGCACCGGTGACACCGTTACCGGGATGATTCGACCGCCCAAGGATTCCGAGCGTTACTTCGCGCTACTGAAGGTGAAGGACGTTAACTTTGAGTCCCCGGAGAGCGCCAAAAGTAAGATCCTGTTTGAAAACCTTACGCCGCTGTTCCCGAATGAGCGCCTCACCCT
>JAAEZV010000160.1 GCA_018222695.1 Gammaproteobacteria bacterium | reverse complement strand
GCATTCAAGGCTGGTCGGGCATGCGCACCTTCGGCAGCTTCCCGCTGGTCGACCAAGCCTGGGATATCCCCGTGGGCACGACCCCTTTCTTACTGCTCATCAACGAGCAGAGCTGGCAGCGACAGCCCACATCGGTGCAGCGCGCCATGCGGAGGCACGGCGGACTTGGCATTGCCCGCAGTAGCGGTCAGGCCTATGCCGCCATCAACCAGCAGATTCGCGTCGCGCTGGCAGAGACTGGCCAACCGGCCCTCATGGCACCCGATACATCAACCCAACAGGCACTGGTCGATCGCTCGCAGGCACTCCACGACGCATGGATGACCGCGTCGATCGACAGAGAGACAACCTATCGCGCCGCGCAGACATTCCTGAAGCGACTTCGGGCTCAAACATCGACGGCCCCTGCAGGCAGTGCGCCGTGACCGGGTTGGACCGACTGATCGTTCGAGCCACCGAGGCCACCCACCGCGTCGCTTTGGTGGGCTTCACTGGTCTGGTCGTGATCGCCCTGCTCACCTTTTATGATGGAGCGGCACGGTATCTTGATCTGCCTCGCGTGAGCGGCTTTGCTGATTTCGGCGAGTTGCTGTTTCCCATCGTCATTGCCTCCTGCTTTCCCACCCTGCTCATCCAACAGAAAAACCTCACCATCCGAATGCTGAGTCGATTGGTCGGAGATGGCGCCGCCCGGTGGGCCGACGTGGCGGCGGCAGTTGCGGTGCTTATTTTCTTCCTGCTCTTGGGCACGCAGTTTGTACAAATGACCCTCGACTTCCATTCGGCTGGGCGGACCACCGCAACCATCGAGATCCCGACAGCGCTTTTTTGGATGATCGCCACGTCGATACTGTGGCTCTGCATCCCCATCCAGCTACTCGTCGTGCTCTTGCGGCTGCGCGACCTGTCACCACCACGGGCGGGCCATGACTGACGATATGGCGCTGGGATTGGCGGGCTTCGCTGTCCTGTTTCTGATGATCCTGCTGCAGGTGCCCGTGGGCGTTGCAATGGCATTGGTCGGCGTCGTCGGCACCGGCATTTTGATCGGCTTTGAGCCCGCGCTGGCGTTACTCGCCATAGAGCCCTCTGCTGCGCTGGCGTCGGAGAGTCTGGCGGTCATTGCCATGTTCCTGTTAATGGGCAATCTCGCCCACGCGGGTGGCTTGTCGGCTGAACTGTATCGACTGGCCGACGATGCGTTCGGGCATCTCAAGGGCGGCTTGATCTACGCGACGATTGGCACCTGCGCCGGGTTCGGTGCGATATCGGGATCCTCGGTCGCCACCACCGCCACCATGGCCCGGGTCGCGCTCCCCGAAATGCTGGATCGCGGCTACGCACGTTCCATCGCAGCGGGCGCCATCGCCGCCGGCGGCACCCTGGGCATGATCATTCCGCCCTCGCTGGTACTGATCCTGTATGGCGTGCTGACGGAGAACTCGATCATCGCGCTGTTTCTTGCCGCCATCGTGCCGGGCTGTCTGGCGGTGGTTTTTTACTTTCTCTCGGTCGGTGTCACGGTGCGCCTCGCACCAACGCTCGCCCGGACCGGTCAGAGAAAATCCTTGTCGACACAACTGACCACGCTCAAGCAAAGCTGGGGTGTTCTGGCGCTGATCATTGCGGTCACCGGTGGCATTTATGGCGGTGTCTTTACCGTGCCTGAAGCGGCGTCGGTGGGTGCCAGCCTGGCGTTGTTGCTTGGCGTTGTCAGAAAAAAACTGACCCGATCCAGCTTCTTCGAGAGCCTGGCCGAGACCGCCTCCAGCACCGGCATGATTTTTATCATCATTATCGGCGCCTCGATTTACTCTTACTTTGCCACGCTGTCGGGGCTACCCAATGCAGCGGTCCAAGGAATTCAGAGCCTTGGCTTGCCGGATTGGGCCCTGCTCGGCGCACTCTTGCTTTTCTACCTCGCGCTGGGTGCCATCTTTGACACGATCGCAGCGATGGTACTCACGCTGCCGGTGGTCTACCCACTGATCATCGGCATGGGCTATGACCCCATCTGGTGGGGCGTCATCAACATTGTGGTACTGGAGCTGGGCATGATCACACCGCCGTTTGGTATCAACGTATTTGTCCTGCATGGCATGCGCAGCGATCTACCTCTCGGGCAAATCTATCGCGGTATCGTGCCGTTCCTGATCGCTGACATCCTCAGGCTGGGTCTGCTGGTCAGCGTCCCGGCATTGAGCCTATGGTTGCCGCGACAGCTGGGATGGCTCTAGCGGCATCACCGGATTTCTCTGTACAGGCCTTGTCGCCCCTACCGACGCTACAAAACGGGTTTCAGCGGGCTGAATCGCTGCCACTAAGCCGAGTTCAAAAGGACCCCAATTTTTCAGTTTTTAATGTCGCTTTTGGTCTGATTGGTGTCGGTTTAATCCAACCCTACAAGCCCCAATCGCTCCACAGTAGCGCCCATAATTTGAGGGGGCTTTGCGGCGAAAAAAGTACCGTTTTACAGGCTTTGCCAGTAACATGGTGCGACGCTTTCGGGTTTCGTCTTGGCCCGGCACTATCGAGCAGCAACACTCACAGAGGTGGCTCGAAGAGACCGGAACAAAGGCAAGAGGTGAGCAGCACCTCGTTATGGAAGTAGCGCGATGAGTGAACGTGCGAGCAGGCGAAAAGGCGGGGGTCGGGCCGGACGACGTGAGGCTCGGGGCCAGTCTGCCACAGCCGCAGCACCGTTTATCGAGCGCAACATCCCCTACGTTGAAATTCTCAGCGAAGAAAACCTGCAACTGATCGAACACAATGCCGACCGGTTACTGACAGAGATTGGCATCGATTTTCTTGACGACCCCGAAGTCCTTGAGTTGTTCAAGGAAGCCGGCGCCGACATCGATGGCACCCGGGTGCGCTTCCCCACCGGCATGTGCCGGCAGATCATTCAGGCGACCGCACCCAGTGAGTACGTGCAGCATGCTCGTAACCCCGCGCGCAGCGTGACTATCGGCGGCAAGCGCACGGTGCTTGTACCCGCTTACGGCCCGCCCTTTGTGCACGACCTCGACAAAGGCCGCCGCTACGCCA
The DNA here is from genome assembly GCA_018222695.1 of Gammaproteobacteria bacterium. Classification (GTDB taxonomy): domain Bacteria; phylum Pseudomonadota; class Gammaproteobacteria; order Pseudomonadales; family Halieaceae; genus Luminiphilus. The sequence continues at coordinate 1,640 of JAAEZV010000160.1, read as the reverse complement.
CAATCGAAGACTTCCAGAACTTTGTGAAGCTCGCCTACATGGCGCCCGGCATCCACCATTCAGGTGGCACGGTTTGTGAGCCGGTAGACCTGCCGGTGAACAAGCGCCACTACGACATGGTCTACAGCCACTTCAAATACAGCGACAAGCCGCTGATGGGCTCGGTGACGCACTGGCGCCGCGCCCAGGATTCGGTCGACATGGCCAAGATCGTGTTCGGCGATGAGTTTGTCGACCAGAACTGCGTACTGACCAGCCTGATCAATGTGAACTCCCCGCTGGTGTTCGACGGCACCATGCTGGGCTCGCTTAAGGTTTACGCCAAGAACAATCAGGCGACGGTGGTCTCGCCCTTTATTCTCTCCGGCGCCATGTCACCCGTCACGGTGACCGGCACCGTCACCCAGATCCTCGCCGAAGCGATGGCCGGCATTGCGTTGACCCAGCTGATTCGACCCGGCTGCCCGGTGATCTTCGGCACCTTTGCGGCCGCGGTCTCCATGGCCACGGGCGCACCAACATTTGGCACACCGGAACCCAGCATGGTGATTTACGCAGCCGGTGCACTGGCTCGCCGGCTGGGCGTACCCTTCCGCAGCGGTGGCGGGCTCTGTGGATCCAAGCTACCCGATGCACAGGCAGCCTACGAGGCGGCCAATACGCTGCAGACTTCCGCACTCGCCGGCGTCAACTTTATGTTGCACACCGCTGGCTGGCTTGAGGGTGGCCTCGCCATGGGCTACGAGAAATTCATCATGGACTGCGACCAGGCGAGCATGCTGGCCGTGCTCCTGAACGGGGTGGATGTGTCCGAGAACGGTCAGGCCATGTCGGCCTTTGAAGAGGTGGGTCCCGGCAAGCATTTCCTGGGCTCAGCGCACACACTGGCCAACTTCGAAACTGCCTTCTACCGCTCCACTGTCGCGGACAACAACAGCTTCGAACAATGGTCTGCCGAGGGCAGCCTCGATACGGCGCAGCGCGCCAACACGCTATGGAAAAAAATGCTGGCCGAGTACCAGGCTCCAGAGCTGGATCCGGCTATTGATGAAGCGCTACAGGCATTCATGACGGAACAAAAAGCGTCATTTGCCGACCGGGATTACTGAGAGGAGATCCTGCCATGTCAGACGAAGAAGACGATATCGTTCTGTCAGAGCTCTCGGACGAAGACCTCGTCCAGCAGATGCACGATGACCTGTATGACGGCCTGACAGAAGAAATCGAGGAAGGCACCCACATCCTGCTGGACCGTGGGTGGGGCGCTGAGGATGTGCTGGGTAAGGCGCTAGTCGACGGCATGACGATTGTCGGCATCGATTTCCGTGACGGCATCCTGTTCGTGCCCGAAGTGCTGCTCGCCGCCAACGCCATGAAAGGCGGCATGGCAATCCTGCGACCCCTGCTGGCCGAAACCGGTGCCAAGCCGGTCGGCACCATGGTCATCGGTACGGTCAAAGGCGACATCCACGACATTGGCAAGAATCTGGTTGCGATGATGCTCGAAGGCGCGGGTTTCGAGGTTCACGATATCGGCATCAATAACGCCGTCGAGGACTACCTGGCGGCGCTCGAAGAACACAAACCCGACATCCTGGGCATGTCGGCCCTGCTCACTACCACCATGCCTTATATGAAGG
>JAAEZV010000159.1 GCA_018222695.1 Gammaproteobacteria bacterium | reverse complement strand
AACCCCACAATCTGCGGGGGCTGATCATCAAGGGTGATTTGTTGTTGGGCCGGGATGAGCAGCGCCAAGCGGTGTCTTACTACAACCTGGTCATGAGGCTTGCGGCAACCCAGGCCGATATTCCCCCGCAACTGCAGCAGGATTTGGTCCGGATTCAGGGTCGATTGGAGCAGATTTCGGAGGCGTTTCAGGCGCAGTTGTTGGACAGGTTGCATGCGGGGGGCTACCGCCGCGATGCAGCGAGCGCGCGTTTTAACCTTGGGCTGGACATGCTCATGGGTAAGGCGGAGCGCGAGGACGATGCTCGACCGTTTCCGCAAAAGCCCCATGTGTTTTATTTGCCTGACATGCCCTATCAGCCCTTCTATCCCAACGAGGAATTACCGTGGGTAAAAGAGGTCGAAGCAGCCACCGATGCCATAGAGGCTGAGTTAACGGCTTTTCTCGCGAACCGAGCGCAGGCCTTTGCCCCTTATATCCACGGCGGGCTGGAACTGTCGGGACAAACACCTGACTCGCTCAAAGATCATGATAACTGGACGGCGGCCTTCCTTATGCGTGACGGCGTCGGAGATCCGGATTGGTCTGCTAGCTGCCCCACGGTCAGCGCCCTAATGGACACTCTGCCGTTGACGGCCATCAAAGGGTTTTCGCCGTCGGTGTTGTTCTCCAAGCTTAAACCGGGTGCTCGGATCGATCCGCATACAGGGCTTTTGAACTGCCGCTTGATCTGCCACCTGCCGCTGGTGGTGCCCGCCGACTGCGGCCTCAGGGTGGGGGATGAGCGCCGCGATGTGGTGCGGGGTGAAGCCTGGGCCTTTGACGACAGCATCAATCATGAAGCGTGGAACAATAGTACGGACGACCGCATCGTGCTGATCTTTGATGTCTGGCATCCGGATCTGACAGAGCAGGAGCGGCGGGACATCACCTCGCTGTTGGAAACGGTATCTGAATAGCTGGACGTGATCGCTCAAGCTTCGCAGCGATCTGTACGGGGCTAAAAGTGGCGATTTTTCAATCCATGGGACCGGTTTTATGCGGGTTGACGGCGTGGTCCGCGGTTCCTATACTCCCGCGCCTCAGTTTGTAGTGCATGCACTACCGTGACGCCTGCGGTGAATAAGCAAATTGGCTTAGCCGCGTGAAAGGGGGCGTTCAGTGAGAGTATTGATGCGGGGTGGAGCAGCCTGGTAGCTCGTCGGGCTCATAACCCGAAGGTCGTCGGTTCAAATCCGGCCCCCGCTACCAATTCGATGGCAGCTTGTTGCTCGCTCGTCATCGCCTCGGAAGCCCCTTTTGGGGCTTTTTTGTGGCCGAAGGAAAAGTGGCCGGGAGGACACAGGCATGTCGGGCAAGGAAGCGCAGTTGACGCAGCTTTTGCAGCCGACGGTGGAGGCGATGGGGTATGCGCTGTGGGGAATCGAACTAATTTCCCCGGGCAAACGTCCCACGCTGCGGCTTTATATAGAGGCTGACGAGGGCATCAGCGTGGATGACTGTGCCGCGGTCAGTCATCAGGTGAGTGGGGTGCTGGACGTTGAGGATCCCATCAGTAGTGAGTACATCCTAGAGGTGTCCTCGCCTGGGGTGGATCGGCTGCTGTTTAGTCCCGAGCATTATTTCCCCTACGTCGGGGAAATGATCGATGTCCGGCTGAGAATGCCGGTTGAGGGCAGGCGTCGCTATAAAGGGACTCTGCTTACGATCAGCAGCGAAACGGTGATCGTGGTGGTAGACGATCAGGAATTTGAACTGCCCTTGCGGTCTGTGGATCGCGCGAGGGTGTTTCCCCGACTAGAGATCGGTCAGGGCAAGAAGTGACGGGGTACTTCCCCGCAGGAACGCCACCTGATTGGTGGCTTTCCATCAGAGCGAGAGTGAAACGATGAACAAAGAAATTTTGATGGTTGCTGAGGCGGTCTCAACTGAGAAGGGTGTCTCAGAGGACATTATTTTCGAAGCGATTGAGCTGGCCCTAGCCACTGCCACCAAAAAACGCTACGACGAAGAGGCCGATATTCAGGTCACCATTGACCGTGAGTCCGGCGACTACGTGACGAAGCGTCAGTGGTTGGTGATGCCTGATACCGAACTGGCGCTGCTAGGCACACAGTTTACGACCGAAGAGGCCGCTGAGGTGAATACCGCACTGCAGCCCGGCGACTATCACGAAGAAGTGGTCGAGAATGTCGACTTTGGCCGGATCGCGGCACAGACCGCCAAGCAGGTCATCGTTCAGCGCGTCAGAGACGCTGAGCGCGCCCAGATCGCTGATGAGTATCGAAGTCGTGAGGGTGAGCTGCTGGCCGGCACTGTCAAGAAAGTGACCCGTGACAACATCATTGTTGACTTGGGTAATAACGCGGAAGGCCTGCTGCCCCGTGGAGAATTGGTCGGCCGTGAGACGTTCCGTATTAATGACCGAGTGCGGGCGATCCTGACAGAAATCAATACAGAAGCACGTGGTCCGCAGCTTATTCTGTCGCGGGCCTGCCAGGAAATGCTGGTGGAGCTGTTCAAAATTGAGGTGCCCGAAATTTCCGAGGGCGTCATCCAGATCAGAGCGGCAGCCAGAGACCCGGGTTCGAGAGCCAAGATTGCAGTCAAGACCGGGGATCAGCGCATCGATCCGGTGGGCGCCTGCGTTGGCATGCGAGGTTCAAGGGTTCAGGCGGTTTCCAATGAGCTCGATAACGAGCGAGTGGATATCATTCTCTGGGACGACAACGCCGCGCAATTGGTGATCAATGCCATGTCCCCCGCTGAGGTGGAATCCATCGTGGTGGATGAAGACAACTCCACCATGGAAGTGGCTGTCGCGGAGGACAATCTCGCACAGGCAATCGGTCGTGGTGGCCAGAACGTGCGCCTCGCGTCGGATCTGACCGGCTGGATCATCAATGTGATGAGCGTGGATGAGGCGATTGAGAAGCAAGAAACCGAGGCGGGGGAAGTCATTGAGCGCTTCATGGTGGCGCTGGATATTGATGAGGACATCGCCACTGTTCTGGTGGAGGAAGGCTTCACCACACTTGAAGAAATCGCTTATGTCCCGCTTGAGGAGATGAACGCGATTGAGGGCTTCGATGAAGAAATCTCTGAGGAGCTGCGAGCCCGGGCAAAAGATGCGCTGCTCACTATGGCGATTGCCTCCGAGGAGGAGCTGGATGCCAACGAGCCCGCCGAGGATCTGCTGACCATGGACGGCATGGACAAGCATCTGGCTTATGTATTGGCCAGCAAGGGCATTGTCACCATGGAAGACCTTGCAGAGCAGGGCGTTGATGATTTACTGGATATTGAAGAAATGACAGAAGAGCGCGCGGCAGAGCTGATTATGACTGCGCGCGCCCCTTGGTTCGCTGAGGAGGAAGAGGCAACCGCTTGACGGGTTCATGCGGCATAGCACTTCAGGTACTGAGCGGTTAGGGAGAGAGACATGGCACAAGTAACAGTAGAGCAATTGGCGGAGACGGTGGGAGCATCGGTGGACCGGTTGCTCTCGCAGATGAAGGATGCGGGCTTGCCCCACGCTTCCGCCGATGAGGCGGTGTCTGAAGAAGACAAACAGACACTGCTTACGCACCTGAAAAAAAGTCATGGTGAGCGGGCTGCTGCCCCGAAAAAGATTACCCTCAAGCGCAAGTCGGTTAGCACGTTGCGTGCTGGCGGTGCAGGTAAGCGGACAGTCAATGTCGAGGTGCGAAAGAAGCGAACCTACGTTAAGCGAGAGGATGCAGAAGGCACAGAGCCAGAAGCCGATATTAGCGCTGACGTGGCTCCGGAATCGGCGGATCAGGTGGCGGCACCTGAGCCGATCGTTGCTGAAGTAGCAGCCCCGGCAGATACGGTATCTGACACTGACGATCCAGAGTTGCTCAGACAGCGCGCGGCCTCCCGTCGGAAAGCAGAGGAACAGGCGCGACAACTGGAGCTTGAAGCGGCTGCCAAAGCGCGGGCCGAAGAGGCGGCGCGACAGGCAGAAGAGCAGGCCGGACAAGGTGCCGCTAAAGAAACGGACCGCAAGCCCAAGCGACTGCACGCTGCACCGGCAAAAGACGATGCCACCAAGACCCGTGACGAGCTGCGTCGCAGACCGGGTAAAGGTCGTCTGGAGCGAGGGGGTGTCCCTGGTGCGCGCGGCAAGCAGCGTGGTCACAACCTTTCCATGAATGATCTTGAAGCGGTAGAGGCGGGTGTGGCGCGTCGCCGCGGGGGCCGTCGGAAGAAGCTCTCCGATGAGCCGAATCAGCACGCGTTTGAGCAGCCCACTGAAAAAATTGTCTACGACGTCAATGTCCCTGAAAACATCACGGTCGGCGATTTGGCCCAGCAGATGGCTGTCAAAGCGGGTGAGGTGATTAAAGAACTGATGAATTTGGGCGTGATGGCCAACATCAACCAGATGCTGGACCAGGACACGGCGACTTTGGTAGTCGAGGAGCTCGGACACAGAGTGGTGCTTAAGAGCGCCGAAGAAGTCGAGGAGCGCCTTGAGGAGACGATTGCCAGCCAGGAAGGTACGCCAGAACCCAGAGCACCGGTTGTGACCGTGATGGGGCACGTTGATCACGGGAAAACATCACTGCTTGATTACATTCGCGAATCCCGCGTCGCCAGCGGGGAAGCGGGTGGCATCACTCAGCACATTGGTGCTTACCACGTGAAGACTGACAAGGGGATGATCACCTTCCTCGATACGCCCGG
>JAAEZV010000158.1:1662-4735 GCA_018222695.1 Gammaproteobacteria bacterium | reverse complement strand
TACCCTGCCCACAGACGTGACGCTGCCGGCCGGTGCTGACCTGAGTGGTGGCACAGCGAGCGGCGGCACGGTGACCTGGAATAATGTGCAGGTGCCCGGCGGCACCACTCCGGATTCGGGGGCAACAATTTTGGTGACCAGTATTGTGGGCTCCTCTGTTGCTAGCGGTACCAATTTGGAGGCACAGGCGGAGATCACCGATGACGGCGGCAATACGATCAATGACACAGCGATTGTCACAGTCACGAGCCAGGCGATCCTGCAGGTAACACTGTCAGCAGATCCGTATGTGTTACCCGGTGAGGAGATCACGTATCAGGTGACTGTTGAAAACGTCGGCAGGTCCGACACAACCGGCACCATGACGCTAGTTTGGGACGCCGAGTCTGGGGTCGTTCCCGCAAGCAGCACGGATGCAAAATGTAACGGCACGCCGCTCGCGTGTAACTGGTCTGAGTCCCTTCGGGCAGGTGAACGTCAGAGCCGGTCGATTACGGTGAAAATGGCAGCGGATGCGGCGTTGAAAGCATCAGTGCTTGCGTCTGCGAGCGCCAGTGCGGCGAATGCCGCCGAATCTGATGAGAGCGCGGCCAGTGCGACAACGGAAGTGGCGGGCGCGCCGGATCTAAACCTGACGCTCACATCGCTGCCCAGAGAAATGGTGAAACCCGGCGGCACGATTGTGTACTCTTTGGTGCTGTCCAATGAGGGTAACGAGCTGGCCAAAGAGCTATTCGTGGCTTTGCCAATACCTGCTGGAACTGTGGCTTCGATTCCTGATGGTGCGTTCTGTGATAGTCAGGCATCCACCACAACTTGCGAGGCGTCCTATCTCAGTTGGAACCTACCTAACCTCGATAGTGACCAGAAGGCCGACTCGCTGACTGTCAGTGTCACAGCGCCCTCATCGCAAGCAGGCTTGACTCTCCAGGGGCAATACGCCGGCAAAAATAATGTAACGGACGAAACGGTTCAGGGTGTCAGTAACAATCTGTCTCTGCAGATTGGTGAGAGGCCAGATATCGAGCTGACAGCCAGTTTTGGCGCAGCCGAGTTTCAGCCCAAGGGCGAACTGAGCCTCAGATTTAGCTACGAGAATGTCGGCACTGCTGCCTCGGAGCCTGGCGAGCTCAGATTCAACGTGCCAACCCATACAGTGCTCAAGAGCTGGCCGCAGAGCGCTTCATGCGACGCCACCGCCTGCAGTGACGGTTTCTCCGGAAAGGTGATACTCCCAGTGCCATCCCTCAGTGAGAACAGTGCGGCCAGGTCGACAGATTCCGCTGAGTTCACGCTACAAACGCTGCCAGAGGCGACCTCGGTCAAGGTGAATGCGGCGCTTCGCCCCGATGTAGTGGGCGATTTCTTGCCAACGGCGGCTAGCACCGATACCGCCCTGCTCAGGAGAGAACCGGCATTGCCGATACCCACCCTGCCTTGGGCCGCGTTGCTAATACTGCTTGGCCTAATGGGCGGGCTTGGTTACCGGCGGCTGAGATTCGCATAACAGCTTCGCAATCTTGCGGCGCTTAGCGCCCTGATCGAAACCCCGCCTTGGCGGGTTTTTTATTGGTGGGATATAGCCGGAGCGAGAAGTTAAGTGGCTTTCACAACCTCCGCTAACACGATAACAAATGCGCATCCATGAGCAGGCCATTCGGACAAAAGTGCGCAATAGGTGACAACCCGAGCTGAATTGGCACTTCAGATTTTCGGGCCTACAGGGTTTTATTTTAATACGCGCAAAATTTTTTTAGCATCCGCGCCTTTAGGGTCATCCCCGCTCATACGGTATCGCGGTTATATGAGTTGCGACACATCTTCATCTCTGCACCTTAGGCCCAATCAGGGGCCTCAAATCTCCCTCCTGCCGGCTTTTCTGCTCTCGCTAGCGCTCATCTGGCCCGGTATGGCACTGAGCCAGCAAACTCTGGTGGTAGACAGCAACAACAACCAAGGGTGGAAAGTCGCCAGCTGGTCTAATCCCATACCGGAGAGCGTAGTGGGCATCGCAGATGGAGTGGGTGGAGCTGCCTCGTTGGACTTCAGCCTGGCCGGCAACATGGGCGACATGATGGCGGTCATTCTATACCCACCCAACCTCCCTGCTGGTCTTTCAACATTGAGTGATCTCACCAGCCTTAGCTGGCGAGTCAATCACAGCGCCGAGCTGGGTTACCCCAAGGTCTCCATTACGGTGAAAACTCAGCCGGGTGCCGCGAAGCCTACTGACGGCATTTATTTTAGGCCCACCAATCAGAGTCTGACGCCGGACCTCTGGCAAACCGTGACGGTCGATTTTGGCGCCGATGGATCTTCCTTTGGCAATAACGGCAACTTGAACGAGGGTGAGCCCACCAATATGCCGCTCTCCTATTGGATTGGTGAGTATGGTGACCGGGAGATCCATAACATCCAGTGGACTTATGGTTCTTCGGGGAGCGCGACGGGTCCTTACACCTCCTACATCGACCAACTCGAAATCAACGGTACGACTTATGATTTTGAGGCTGGCGTGCCAGTAGGCCCCGACGCCCCCTACAACCTTGTGGCGACCCCGGGCGATCAAACCGTGAGTATCGCCTTCACAGCAGGTCCGGACAACGGCACACCCATCTCCGATTACGAGTATCAGATCGACAACGGAACCTGGGTATCAAGCGGACAAACGACCTCTCCCATTGTCATAAATAGCGGACTCACCAACGGGACAGATCACACCCTCACGCTGCGCGCAGTGAGCGCCGCGGCCCCCGGTGAGCCGGCCTCGATTTTGTTTAAGCCCAAGGCGCCCACCACCGCTGTCACGCTAAAGGTGACTGCCGAAAATCTGCGTGGCTTTCACCTTGCCGGCTGGTCGTCTGATTACGTCAAAGAGCGGGACAATACAGGGATTGCCGACGACGCTGGCGGTACAGCCAGTCTCAATGCAGGGTTAGAGGGAGCGGGTGGCGACCGCTGGGGCTTATTCCTCAACCCCGGCGATGTCGCGCAGCGGGTGATCACCCGGCTTTATGACCTGGAGAGCCTGAGCTTTCGGGTATGGACCGACGACAAGCGCAATTACCCACAA
>JAAEZV010000158.1:0-1652 GCA_018222695.1 Gammaproteobacteria bacterium | reverse complement strand
CCAGACGACGGTCGCTGACGTCACGTGGGAGCAGCTCAACGTGAAGATGTCGGAGGCGCCCGACGTGACGCCTGGTGGTTGGCAAACCTTCACCGTGGATTTCGATGCGACGATTTTCCAAAATGCCGATAACGCTGCTGCAGCCGGGGAGGAGCCATCGGGCAAATTTAATCGCACCCTGAACGAGTGGATACGCCTCTACGGCGACAGAGAGATCTCCGTGTTTCGGTGGCAGACCGGGAACGGGCGGGAAAGCATCGAGACCAATCAGGAGACCTACATCGACTTCATTGAAATCAACGGCGTGACCTATGACTTCGAAGAGGTGCCCTTGCTGTCGGCGCCTGACGCACCCGTGGTTTCCGCGACACCTGGAGATCAAAGCGCGCTAGTGAGTTTCTCGGTGCCAGATGACAATGGTTCTCCAATTACGGACTACCAGTACCAAGTGGGCACTCAAGATTGGGCCTCGGCGGGCACAAGCTCTCCGTTTACCATCACGGGCCTTAAGAATGGCCGGACGGTCGAGATCCGCATGAGAGCCATCAACGCGGCGGGTCCGGGGGACGATTCAGAAACGGAATATGTGACGCCAGGTGGAGCACCCTTGCCGCCCACTAACCTTGCCGCCACCCCGGGCAACGGCGCGGCGCTGGTCAGCTTTAATGCCGCCGGCACAGGCAATGGGCGCGAGATCATCAATTACCTCGTGAGTACCGGCGGGCCCTTTGTTGCACTCAGCCCGGCGGACTCGGTGAGTCCTGTGGTTGTGACGGGCCTGACTAACGGGCAGGCGACAGAGATTCGTCTGCAGACCCAGACCAGCCTTGGTTTCAGCGCTCCCTCTGCGCCGGTGTCGGTTACGCCGGAGTCGGGCGCGGCACCGCCCGATGCGCCCACGATCACGGGCAGTACCTCGGGTGATGAGACGGTGTCGATTGCCTTTACCGCGGGAGGGGACAATGGCGCCGCCATTACCAACTACGAGTACTCGGTCAATGGCGGAGACTGGACAGCTCGCTCCCCCGCATCGACGGCGAGCCCCCTGGTTATTGACGGGCTCGACAACGGTTTGACCTATATGATCTCGCTTCGCGCGGTCAACGCAGAGGGCGCGGGCGCTGACTCAGGCATTCACTACTTTAAGTTGCCGCTGATTGAATCGATTGTTACTGCGCCTGATGGTGGCTCATTGCAGCTGGATATCGAGGCACAAGCGGGCAGTACCTGTGGCATTGACCGCAACAGCCTCGCGCTGGTGCCCGCACCGGCGCTAGACGGCAACGTGATCTCGGCCTACCCCAACATGCTTGATTTCACGCTGGTGAACTGCGCACCCGGTGAGTCGGTAGAGGTTGCGATTACCCTGTCTCGCGACCCGCCCGAGAACAGTATCGCCTACAAGTACACGAATGGCGTTTGGAGTGCGATCCAGGGCGCCACGTTAGTGAACAGGGTGATGCGCTACACCCTGCAAGACGGTGGTCCCCTGGATGAGTCACCCTTTGCCGGTACTATCGAGGACCCGGCCGCCATCGCCGTGCCGTCTGGCAAGCCCGATGCGCCCTTTGATCTCACCGCAACGCCGGGCATCGGTAGCGCGACCATCTCGTTCACGGCAGGCAGCGACCACGGTTACGAGATCACCAATT
>JAAEZV010000157.1:3415-4779 GCA_018222695.1 Gammaproteobacteria bacterium | reverse complement strand
ATGCACCCGTCAGCCGGATCCGTCGCACGGTCCGTCGCGGACGTGACGCGATGCGTGAGACGTTAATCGGCTGGTTGCCTGAAGATCTGACCGGTAGCACATTGATTGACGCCGGCTGTGGTACCGGCACGCTGGCCATCGAGGCGGCACAGCGCGGTGCAGAAGTCGTCGCCGTAGATCTGTCGCCCACGCTGGTTAATTTGGCCAGAGAGCGTCTGCGTGACCTGAATCAAACTCTGGATGTGACCTTTTTGGTTGGTGATATGCGCGACATGGACTTAGGGTCCTTTGATTACGCGGTCGCCATGGACTCACTGATCCATTACGACGTCGCGGACGGTGTGCAGACACTCCAGGCCATGGCGGAGCAGATTCACCGCAAGATGGTGTTCACCTTCGCGCCGAAAACGCCGCTGCTTGCGTTGATGCACGCCACGGGTAAGTTGTTTCCTCGTGCGGATCGGGCCCCATCCATTGAGCCGGTATCGCCAGTGCGCCTCTCGCGACATCTGGATGATGCGGGCCTGACCCGGGGCTGGGAGACAGGTCGCTCGCACCGAATTGATGTCGGCTTTTATAAATCCCACGCTATGGAGTTGACGCGACGATGAGCCGTGCCGCCAGCAATGCAGGGACTCGCCTCGCGGGCTTCGGGCACCGCTGGCTCCCCTTTGCTGATGCCGCGTCGGCAGATCTCTCGCTGGGCCGCCTGCTTCGGCTGTCTCTCTTTCAGCTCTCTACCGGCATGGCCATTGTCTTGCTGACGGGTACGCTGAATCGCATCATGGTTGTGGAGCTGGGGCAGCCGGCTTCATGGGTGTCGTTAATGTTGGCCATCCCGCTTTTGATGGCGCCGGCGCGCGCATTGATTGGATACCGGTCTGACCATCATCGCTCCTTCCTCGGCTGGCGTCGTATCCCGTATCTGTGGTCGGGCACCATGATGCAGTTTGGCGGTCTCGCCTTTATGCCCTTTGCCTTGATTCTCATGACCGAGCCACACTCCGGTCCTGCGTTTCTTGGCCCCGCTGCCGCGATGGGTGCATTTTTGCTGACCGGGTTGGGCATGCACGTGGCGCAAACCGCAGGCCTAGCGCTCGCGACCGATCTCGCGACTGAAGAGACCCGTCCGCGCGTCGTAGCACTGCTCTACCTGATGCTGCTGATCGGCATGATCGGCAGCGCGCTGATTTTCGCCGCACTGCTGAAAGACTTCGGTTACGTGCGATTGATTCAGGTGATTCAGAGCGCCGCCGTGATCACGCTGGTGCTCAACGTCGTCGCGATGCTGAAGCAGGAGATCCGCCGGCCCGATCTCACGGATCACGCGCTGGTGCGCCCTACTTTTGGCAACGCGTGGCAGG
>JAAEZV010000157.1:0-3405 GCA_018222695.1 Gammaproteobacteria bacterium | reverse complement strand
CCCGCGGTCTGCTCTGGGCTCTCGGTCTGGGCACCATGGGCTTCACCATGCAGGACATTTTGCTCGAGCCCTATGGTGCCGAGGTGCTGGGCCTGTCTGTGAGTGACACGACGTTGCTTACGGCGATGTTTGCCGGAGGCATGGTGCTGGCATTGATCCTGACATCGCGCCGGCTGGGCAAAGGGTCGGATCCGATCCGGGTGGCATCGATGGGTATTCTGATAGGCATTGCCGCGTTTGCGGCGGTGATCATGAGCGCGCCTTTACAGATGCCAGCGCTCTTTCAAATTGGCGCGGCCATGATTGGTCTGGGCAATGGTTTATTTGCGGTCGGCATGCTGACAGCCGCCATGGAGTTTGGCGGTGACAAAATGGCAGGGCTGACGCTGGGCGCTTGGGGGGCAGTGCAAGCCGCTGCCGCCGGAGTCGCCATGTTTTCTGGGGGTGCAATCCGTGACCTGGTCACGGGTTGGGCGGATGCGGGACTGTTAGGTGTCGCATTGCAATCACCCGCTTCAGGTTATGGAGCGGTTTATCACATCGAGATTGCCTTGTTGTTCGTGGCGCTCGCAGCAATGGGTCGGCTGGTACGGCGACCTGGCGAGGCGGGTGAGAACGGTAAGCGTCTCGGTTTAGCGGATTTTCCGAGTTAATGACCACATTGGGAGGGCCTAATTATGGGTACTGGTGCAATTACTGAATACGTGGACGTGGCGCAGATAGCGCTGTATGCGTTCTGGATTCTGTTCTTTATTTTGGTGGGGTATCTCCACCGTGAGGGCAAGCGTGAGGGTTGGCCTCTGCAGATGTCTTCCGGTGAACTCCGCACAGGTGTCGGCGGCATGCCGCCGCCGAAAACCTACCGTCTGGCGCACGGCCAGGGCGAGCGCGTAAAGCCTGGCCCCGAGCCTGCACAATATGAGGTGAATGCCACACAAATTTACGACGCTAGTGGGGCGCCGTTGCACCCCAATGGTGATCCAATGGTGGATGGTGTGGGCCCAGCGGCATGGGCGACTCGTCCGGATAAGCCCGATCTGACGGTTGATGGGCGGCCGAGAATTGTGCCTCTGCGGGTCGACAGTGATCACAGTGTCAACAGCGGTGATCCCGATCCGCGTGGCCAAGCCGTTTATGGCTGTGACGGTAAGCAAGCTGCGACGGTCGTAGATCTTTGGGTAGATCGCGCTGAGCCGCACTTCCGCTACGCCGAGCTGGACGCGGGCGGGCGTCGCATATTGTTGCCCATGACGCTCGCGATGGTGTCTGAGGACGGCTCTGTGAACGTGAAATCCATTCGTTCTGATCAGTTCGCTCAGGTGCCTGGGCTGTCGAATCCTGATCAGGTGACCTTGCAGGAAGAGGATCGTATTACTGCTTTCTATGGTGGTGGCCACCTCTACGCCCTGCCAATGCGTTCGGAAGGACTGATATGGGTATGACTGAATACGAAGACGAGCCCGTAGAAGGCTTGCCCGAGCACCTGCCCGAGGGGGAAACCATGGTTTGGCAGGGTCGGCCCACCGCCGCAGCGATGGGGAAGCGGGTGTTCTACATCCGACATCTCACGCTGTATTTTGGACTGTTGATTGCAGGGCATACCGTCTATCGCTTGATGGAAGGGGTCTCTGCGGCGCAGGTCATGGGGACTTTGGTCTGGCAAGCGGGCTTGGCTGCGACCGTTTTAGTGTTGCTGAGTTGGCTCGCCAGAGCGTATGCAAAGTCAATCCTCTATACCCTGACCAGTGAGCGGCTGGTGATTCGTTCGGGCGTGGCGTTGCCGATGATGGCCAACATCCCGATTGAGCAGATCACCGCGGCAGATATGCGCGTGTATCGTGATGGCACAGGCGACATCTTGCTGAAGCCGGTAGCAGATCGAAAGCTGTACTGGGTGCTGTTGTGGCCCAACGTATCGGCTTGGTACTCGCGCCCGGTAAGGCCGCTGCTGAGAGGATTGGAAGATCCGCAGCGCGCGGCAGATGCCTTTGCCTCAGTGGCCAGTCAGCACTATCAGGTGACGGCGGGGGAGCAAACCGCGGTGCCCGTGCGGGTACACACGGGTGGTGACCCGTTACCGGTATAGGTTAAACGAAATGGTAGGGGGGCAGATGCAGCCGAGGCGAACACTCGGACACCCAATGGTCTGGGTGATTCTTGGCATGGCATTGCTGTGGGCGTGGGGAGTATCCAGAGAGGATGCTCGCTACGCACCACCACAGCAGCAGGCCTCCCTACCTGTTTCTTCCGCAGATTTATTATTTATCGATGGGCCCCGCGGCCGCATCGACGTGATAGACGCGCAAACGCAAGCGACGTTGGCGGTCTACGAATCGGGCGAGGGTAGTTTCCTTCGCGGTATTGTGAGAAGTCTTGTTCGCGAACGACGGGTCAGAGATCTCGATCCCGGCGGGGAGTTCAATCTTGCGCTATTGGATAACGGCAGTCTGGTGATATCGGATCCGGACACCGGCTATTGGATGGCGCTCGAGGCTTTTGGGGTCGATAACCGGCGACTGTTTGCGGAAATTCTCGAGCAGGCGCTCTCTGAAGAGGTTGCCGCGGCGGGTGCGCTGCCGTGATCTGGTTGGCGCTAGCTGTTGCGGTGTTGCTCTGGTGGCTGATGACGGGTTTGGCGCTCATGAGTGTGCATCAGCCCCAGGCCCTTAGGCAGCCAATCTTTTTATTGGCGACGATCTTCGCAACAGTGTCCATCTGGGGCGTTGAGACCAACGCGGGGAGCCATACCACGCTGGCGACCGTTATGGGTTTTGCCATGGGGCTCATTATTTGGGCGTGGCTCGAACTCAGCTACCTCATGGGTTACATCACGGGGCCGGTGAAGCGCCCAGCCACGGCGTCGATGACGTTGCCGCAGCGGTTCTACAATGCCCTGGGCACCACCATTTACCATGAGTTTCTCGTTGTGGCTGTCGTTGGCATTGTCTGCGTTTTGGGCGCTGGGCTGCCCAACCCGACCATTCAGAACACCCTCGCGGTGCTATGGCTGATGCGATGGAGTACCAAGCTCAATCTGTTTTTTGGCGTCAGGCATTTTAACAGCCAGTGGTTACCAGACAATATGCGCTATATCACCAGCTACCTGCGCGCTGGGAAAAACAGTTGGTTTATGCTCTTTTCGACGACGTTAGCCGCATATTGCACCTATTTGCTGTTTTCTTATGGTCAGATCGCGGTAGAACCGGCAACTGCTTTGTCCCTGTTTCTGATTGCCTGGCTGGCCGTTCTGGCGGTGCTGGAACACTTTTTTCTCATGGTGCCCATGGGGGAAACGGCGCTGTGGCGCTGGGCAGAAGGCAATACCCGAAAAACCAGTTAATCGTGCGCAACCATGCTCCACTCCTTATTCATGTTTTCCTTGACGCCGACTGATCGCGGGCATAG
>JAAEZV010000156.1 GCA_018222695.1 Gammaproteobacteria bacterium | reverse complement strand
TCGCATACTGCGTTGAGCCGGGGAAAGGCCGCATCATCAATGCTTGGTCGATGGAGAGCTCCCCGTGGTGCCAGCTGCCACCGGTCATGCCATGAGAGGCCTCGAAATCGGAGGGCACAACCAGCTCGCTGGTGGTGACCAGTGCGCCGATGCCCGGGGCATAACCCTCCAGTTCACTGATCAGCTGATTGATAAGCTGGGGTTTCCCAGCTTCCCATCCAATATCTGGCGCATAGGGCACGTAGTGTACGATCGCGGTCAAGCTATGTTGGCCTTGAGGCGCTAGACCCGGGTCTTCAATGGTCGGGATGCTGATATCGAAGATGTGTAGGTCACTGAGCTCCCGGTATTTCATCGGGTTCAGTGCCGTCTCCATACCGTCCATCGGCGGCGTAATGACCAGTCGCTCTGTCAGCTGTGCCTCGCTGAGTCCTGTGAAGCTAGGTAGCCCGCTTAATGCGAGGTGCAGCTTGGCGGTACCGCTTCGCGATCGATAACACTCCACTCGCTTTGCCATGCCTGCTTCCATCTGGTGGTAGCCCAGCAATCGACGGAAAGTGGTGGAGGGGTCAGCGCTGGAGATGACCAGTTTCGCCGAGATCTGCTCGCCCGAGTCGAGGGTGACGCCGGTGACACGATCTTCTGTTTTCACGATAGCGGTCACCGACGAACCCAGCTGGATCTTGGCGCCACATTTCTCGGCCGCGGTGGCCAGAGACTGCCCAAAGGCACCCATGCCGCCCAGCACCTGCGTGGTGCCGGTTTGACCCAAATGCTCACCGGTCGCCCGATGTAAGTAGCTGTAGACGGTGTTGGGCGAGCGTGGCCCCATGTTGGTGCCGGTAACGGCGTCCAGGGCAATGGTGCTTTTCAGCGCGGCGTGAGAGAAGTGCTCGTTCATGACGTCATAGATATTGATCATGACGATGCGCATCAAATCCCGCAGGCGCTCGCGGCCCAGCAGCTTCAGGCTCAAGCCCAGTTTCATGAGAGTGAGGCGGTCCGTCCAGTTTTGCTCGACTAACTTGGGAGGACGGGTGCGATAGAGTGTCGTCATCAGCTTGGCGAAGCTACGCACCATTTTTTTGAAGTCGCGGTAGGCGGCCTGATCCGCCGAATCGACGCCGGCGCCGCTGATGATGTCGCCGTCGACAACAAGATGGTCGCCATCGGATTGCAGTGAAATTGTGACTTTCGGCGTACCCAGCTTCAGGCCGGCGGCCTTCAGATCGAGATCCTTGACGATACTCTGATCAAGCTGTGACAACCATTGCGCACAGTCTGAAACATGGTGCCCCGGGGCAAACTCCCGCGTACTTGCGCAACCGCCGGGTTCACCGCGTGCATCGAGCACCAGTACGTTTTTACCTGCTTTGGCGAGGTAGCTGGCGCAGATCAGTCCGTTGTGGCCCGCGCCAATAATGATCGCATCGTAATCAGTCATCTGCGTAACCTCCCGGCACGGTATTGGGTTTCTTCAGATCGGCCAGAATTTCGCGAGCAGCGTTGGCGCCCGGGGCTGCCATCACGCCGCCACCGGGGTGGGTACCGGAGCTACACATATACATGCCCTTAATCGGCGACCGGTATTGGGCGTAGCCCGGGAAGGGTCTGTTGAAGAGCAATTGGTCGAAGGTCAGCTCGCCCATAAAGATATTGCCTTCGGTCAGTCCCACCTCGGCTTCGATTTCACGCGGTGTTCTGGTTTCGCAGTGCAGAATGAGATCGCGGAAGTTGGGGCTGTAGTTGGAAATCTGGTCAATGACCGATTTCTCGAAGCCGTCTTTGTCCTCGTCGGTCCACTCGCGGCCTTCAACTTTTGGCGGCGCGTACTGAACGAACACGGACATCATGTGCTTGCCGGGTGGTGCCATCGTGGGGTCCGTTAGCGATGGGATCATCATGTCGAGGTAGGGGTCCTTCGACCAGGTGCCCGCCTTCCAGTCGTCGTAGGCGCGCTCCTGTCGCTCCAGCGAGTCACTGAAGTGAAGATCCCCCGCCATCAGTTTATTGCGGGGATCGAGGCCGTTGAAAACGGGCAGGCCATCTAGCGCGATATTGAGCTTCCCGGATGAGCCGCGAATCTTGAAGTTGCGCGCTTTTTTGAGCACGTCCTTGGGTAGATCTGAGGGATTCGTGATGTCGAGGAAAGTCCGCTTCGGATCGAGGTTGGAGACCACGATGGGCGCTTTGTACTCGGTGCCATCCTTCAGCGCGACGCCGGCCGCCCGGCCGTTTTTAACGATGATTTCATCCACGTTGGCGTCACAGATGATCTCACCGCCATAGGACTGGAAGGCTTTGGACAGGGCATTGGCGATGGCGCCCATGCCACCTCGGGCAAAGCCCCAGGCGCCCACATTGCCGTCCACATCACCCATGTAGTGGTGGAGGAGGACGTAGGCTGTACCGGGAGAATAGACCCCCAATGCGGTGCCGATGATGCCGCTACCCGCCATGTGCGCCTTGATGACATCGGTTTCGAAGTATTCGTTGAGATAGTCCCCGACGCTGGCCGTCCAGAACTTGATGGTATCGAGCAGCTTTTCTTCACCTAAATCCATAAAGGATCGGGCGAACTCCAGCAGATCACGCAGGTCTTTGGGCTTCATTGAGGTCGGATCTGGCGGGGTCCGCATCAGATAAGGGCGAATCAGCTTGGTTTGCAGGCTGGTATCCGCTGCATAGCGGTCGTAGGCATTAGCATCGCGCTTGGAATGGCGCGCCATCTCGCGGTAGTGGCGGTCGTGGTCGCTGTAATTGCCAAAGTGGTCACCGTTGCGCATAAAGGTGGCGCCGCCGCCAAAGGAGACTACCTGCAAGCCATGCCGGGGTAGCTCAAGATCGCGTGTAATTTCTGGGCGCAACAGGCTCGATACGTAGGAGCAGTTGGAGTACCACCAGCCTTTATGCAATTCCCGACTAACTGTCGCGCCGCCGATGTACGGATTGCGCTCCAGGACGGCCACTTTCAGCCCCGCTTTGGCGAGATAGGCCCCGTTGGTGAGGCCATTATGGCCTGCACCAATGACGATCGCGTCGTATTGGTTCACTGCACTCTCCGGTGAGTCAATCTGATTCGAAATAGTGCCACGCCCGGCTGTGAGCGTCTACCCAGAATGAATGAATATTCATTCTTGATTGAGACTTCGGGTCGAAGTCCTTAGACTCGGATCAAGGAATATCCTGGGAACCCACATGACTGATGCATCAGGCGCAGTGACCGAGGCTCTGCCGGAGGCCGGCAGCAAGCGCCGCCAGATCCGTCCGAAAGCCGAGCGGCGGCAACAGCTGATTGACGCGACTATTCGCTGCATTGCCCAGCATGGGCTCTCCGCTGTCACTATGCAGATGGTGACCCGGGAAGCGGGACTGAGTGTGGGCATTGCCAATTTGCACTTTAAGAGCAAGGACAATTTGCTCAAGGAGACCCTCCGTTTCGTTGCCGAGGAATATCACGGTGGGCAGATTGAGATCATGGAAGGCGGCGATATCCTTGATCTGGGCGAACGGCTCGATGCCCTGCTGGATTTTCAATTGGGCCGTGGCGTCACCCAGCGGCAAAAGATGTCCGTGTGGTTTGCCTACTATGGAGAGGCGGGCGCAAGACCCGTCTACCAGAAGATCGTATCAACGGTAGACCGACTGGCCGCCCAGAAGCTGGAGGCACTGTTCATCCAAATTATTCGCGAAGGGAATTACCGTGGCGTTGACGCCCGGGAGTTGGCAACGGGATATTCGGCGCTGATCGACGGCTTACACCTCGGGTTATTGGTGACACCTCGAGAGCTTAGTAAGCGCCGTGCCAGAGCGGTAGCACGCGACTTCCTCCGTCGCGCTTTCCCCCAACACATCCGCTGAACCCCCGTAATAGGCTGCGCTTAGGACCAATTTAGCGCTGTATCTTCGTTGGCGGAATGTAATCGAAGATAAAGTTGATGCGCCCCTCACTACCCTTGTTCATCACGCTGTGCTGCTTTTGGTTGTTGATCTCATAGACGTGACCAATGGGCATTTTTTGCGGCCGGCCGTCGATCATGAAGCGCACACGGGGGTTGGTATAAATAGGAATATGGATGCGGTGTCCGTAGTGAAAAGACGGGTGTTTATCAGTATGGGGTTTGATAATACCTCCGGCCTCGAGGCGGGCGGCCATCGCGCGGATAATGGTCCCGCCAGGGGGGTAATGATCCTCAAGAATCTGATGCATCAGAGGTACTGCTTCATCGGCAAGCAAATCCCAGCCCTCATCCTTTGACACTTCAATATTTGGCCAGCCCTCTCCACTCGTGAAAACCATGACGACGGATTGGGTGTGTTGGTGAACCTCGTACTCCAGCTGTCGGAATTGATTGCCCCACCAGGCCTCTTCTGGCAGGTCCATAATCTTGGCCTTCAGCGGCTCGATGTCATATTCACCGAGATCTTTGATGGGTATGCCAATGTCCACTAGATCTGCCCGTTACTGAATCAGTGTTGTGTAAATCATGGCGAAGTCGCGCTCGCGGTTCAACTTGCGCTTACTCTGCAGCAGGTGCCTTGACGATGACTCCGGCTTGCATGACCACCGCAACGTCGCGCAAAACTTCGGCATCCTCGAGGGGATTGCCGCGCACGGCGACCAGATCAGCCACTCTGCCTGGCGCGACGGCGCCGACATCGGCTGACAACCCCATGTGTTTGGCGGCGACCGAGGTGGCTGACCGTATCGCATCCATGGGGCGCATGCCCCGCTCAATCATAATCGCGAATTGCCAGCCGCCCATATCATGCGGCAGCACCGCCGCGTCCGTGCCGT
>JAAEZV010000155.1 GCA_018222695.1 Gammaproteobacteria bacterium | reverse complement strand
CGTTACCACCGTAGAACTCGATGCCGTCATCGGAGTTGCCGTGCACCTGGATGTAGTCCATCTCGGTGCCGCTGCCCACGCCCACCAAGGAGATGCCGTTGATCTCGTTACCGGTTGAGAACTCGTAGCCACCTTCAGCAACCACCACGTAGTTCAACACACCGCTGCTGTCGTCGGGGTCGTAACCACCGGCGAAACCTGATTCGCCCTCGGAATCGATGTCACAGTAGCTGCCGCCTTCCGCACATTCATTGTGCGGTGCAAAGCCATGGATGATCAGACCGCCCCATTCACCGGAACCGTCGAGGCCTTCGTCATCAGAAGAGAAGACAATCGGCGCTGACTTGGTCCCCTTGGCCATGATCTTGCTGCCGCGGGTGATGAGGAGGTTTGCGAAGGTGCCCGTCTTGCCATACACATTCACGCCGGCTTCGATAGTGAGCGTCACATTGCTCACTGCAGAGCCGTCGGGCAAGGTACCGTCGCCATTGGTTTCAAGCTGATCGTTACCGTTACCAACCGTTACACGGCCTTCCATTAAGTAATCAACGCCGCCATTCAAGGTGAGGTCAGCGTCGACTGTCGCAGGCAAGAGGCACAGCCCGGAATCCAGCGTCTCGGTGCCCGCCGGACAGGTGGCCTCAGGTACAGTGGGGTTCCCCACAGAGCCTTCAACCGTCCAGCCAGCCCACCATACGTCGCTGCCATCCGGGTTGACTGCACCAATGTAGCTTGTGGCGTCTAAGTAGCTGGCATCCGCGACTGACTCGGAGAACGCGCTATTTACCGCGTCCCAGTCAATGGGGCTAGACAGCACCGCCGCTGATGCCTGCGAGGCGAAGTTGTTATCCAACTGAGCTGCGACCGCATTGATCGTGCCATTGTCCAGACCCGACACATTGGCC
Organism: Gammaproteobacteria bacterium; assembly: GCA_018222695.1. GTDB lineage: Bacteria > Pseudomonadota > Gammaproteobacteria > Pseudomonadales > Halieaceae > Luminiphilus. Next base: position 3,961 of record JAAEZV010000155.1, on the reverse strand, counting down.
AGGGTGCCGCGATCGCCGGCGCCCGAGGCACAGTCCTGAATCCAGTTGTTCAGTACCAGCGCGGAACCCACGAGACCCTCTGATCCGGAACCGTCTACATTCACGCAGGTAGTGAGGACTGTCTCGGAGTCAGGAGAGACGGTGACAATCGTGTTGTGAAAGAAGCCACCGGAGCGCTTCTTGAAGTTCAGACTGTAGTCAGCTCGATCCGCTACCTTCTCCGCCACAACTGTAACGTTAGCCAGCGTCGGCTTGGACAGGAAACCCTCGGATGAGCCTTCAGTGTCCATCTCAAAGGCTTCACCCTTCGAGGCGCCCTGCTTGACGATGATGTACTGCAGGTTGCCTTGATAGCCCTCATCCCAGTCAACGGAGTCGTCATTGTTGTTGGTGAAAACACCGTGCTTTAGATTAACGTTACCGCCGTAGAATTCGATCCCATCATCGGAGTTGCCGTGCACCTGGATGTAATCCATCTCGGTGCCGCTGCCCACGCCTACCAGCGAGATACCGTTGATCTCGTTACCGGTGGAGAACTCATAGCCGCCTTCTGCAACCACCACATAGCGGAGCACACCACTGCTGTCGTCGGGGTCATAACCACCGGCGAAGCCGGATTCGCCCTCGGAGTCGATATCACAGTAGCTGCCGCCCACGGCACACTCGTTGTGCGGTGCGTAGCCATGAATGATCAGACCGCCCCACTCACCAGAGCCGTCGTAACCGTCATCGTCTGAGGAGAACACAATAGGCGCATCTGCCGTGCCCATCGCCATGATCTTACTACCGCGGGTGATGAGCAGATTGGCAAACGTGCCTGTCTTACCGCGCACCTCGACACCGGCTTCAATCGTTAGCGTGACTGCTTGCACGGCGCTTCCGTCATCCAGCGTGCCGTCGCCATTGGTCTCTAACTGACCGTTTCCGTTACCCACAGTCACGCGATCGGTCATCAGATAGCTCACGCCTGCCGTCAGGGTCAAATCACTGTCGACAGTCGCCGGCAGTTCGCACAGTCCTTCACTGACTTCTGTCGTACCCTCAGGGCACTCCGCTGGCGTCTCGCCACCGGAATCACCGCCAGAGTCGCCACCGCCGGAATCACCGCCGCCAGAGTTGCCACCCCCGTTATTAGAGGGTGCTTCGATATTGATCGTGGTGCTGTCGTCCCCTGAGCACGCGCCCAGAACTGCCAGCATGACTACTGTGAAAAATATCTTCGGTACTTGTCGGATCATGGTTTTGCTGCCTCGCAAGAACAATGAAAAGGGAAAAGTTAGAACTGCCAATCGAGGCCCACCTGAATGGTTGGACCTCGGTTATAGATTTGGAATACTTGCCCGCCCTGGGTGTACTCCACCTCGTCATCAATCAGATTCTCGAGCTTGGCGCGCAGGGTTAGCGCCTCGGAAATTTCGTAGCGGTACACGACATTAAGATCAAGGCGCGGCTCGAGGAATACGTCAGGCTGGCCAGATACGCCAACGTCAGCGATGGCCTTGCCGTTCTGGTTTAACAACACGGTCAGCTGATGACCCGCGCTGATGTTGTCGTAACCGAAAATCAGGTTAGCGGTGTATTCAGGCTGACCTTGCAGGGCACGATCTTCCTGGTTTTCAGCACTGACCTCCGACTCGATAAACGCAGCGTTGAAAGAAACAAAGAAGGTTTGGTCGTAACCGTCTCCAATTTCAAACTCAAAGCTACCGTCGATCTCCACGCCGTAGAGTTCAGCCGAGTCAGAGTTCTGGAAAGTCCGTGAGTTACCCGCGGTGCCTGATGCCGCCTGCACTACTCGCTCGATCGGCTTGTCCATATCCTTATAGAACACCGCGACCGACAGACTATTAACCTCGGAGATGTACCATTCCCAGCGCACGTCAGCATTGATGATGTCCGAGATCTCTAGGAACGGATTACCCCGCACCCGAAAGTTGAACTCGTTGTCATAAAAAGTTGCATTAGCCGCTTCCTTAAAATCGGGTCTGGCAACCGTCTGTGACACGGCAAACCGGAGCTGATGCGAGTCGCTGATAAACCAATTGACTCCCAGACTCGGCAGAAAACTGTCTTCGTCGATCACCGACTGCACGGCGGACTGCTCTCCCTGCAGAGAGAATGTATTGGTGGTCTGCTCATAGGTCTCGTATCGACCGCCCAAAATGACCTGCCACACCGAGTCAAAGGTGTGGTCGTACATAAGGTAGGCACTGTTGTACTCCAGCTCCGCGTCGTAGCTGTCTGACGCCAGCGTTTTATCGACAAACACCAGACCGGTATTAGGGCTGCTAGAAATACCGCCCTGCCCACCCGGCACGCACCCCGGTCGGCCAGCAACACTGCCGTCGCAGGTGTAAACGACATCGGAAACCAACAAATTGCTGGTGCGCAGCAGATCATCGCGTATCTGGTTCACGTTGAAGCCGTAGGTGGCGCTTTCGGATTCGCGCTCGCGGTAGATAAGCTGAAAGCCACCTTTGAACTGCCCGAAACTGGCGCCCGAGTCGTAAATGTCCCAGGTCAAATCGGCGGAGAGATCGGCATTATCGTCAGTAAGATCGTCATAACGCCGGATGATCGTGCCGGGCTCAAGGATGAAGCCATTGAACAACGACGATTGCTTGTCGTTGGACTTCTGAAAGTTGTATTGCGCCTTCAACCCCTCTGGATCGGTAGCACTCTGGGTTGCTGTGAAGTCGTATTCGCGACGATCCGGCGCATAGCGCTCAGCCTGACTAACCGTGGCCTGCCACTCAAGAAACACAGAGCCGGCGTCGTTGAGGAAATGCGAACCCAGCACCTGTGTAGACAGGTACTGACGCTCCTCCCACTGAATGGTCTGTCGGAGCAGTGCCTGAAACTCGTCCCCTTCCTGCCCGACGGAGCGCTCCAGCTGACTTTCCGTCACCCGCGAAGCCATCGTGTTCCACTCGAAGGTGCTGTCGCCAACGTTCCATCCTATGGAGACGAGGCCATTCGCTTCAATCGTGTTGGTGTACTGGCGGTATAAGAAATTATCTGCGACCTCTCCTTCGGACTCGTACGTGTAGCGCTCGCCGTCCTCGCGCTTACTCCACTTATTGGAGTAGTTAGCGGCCGCATAAACACCCAGCTCGGAGTTATCCAATAAAAACAGGTTGCCGAAATTAACGCCCACTTTGGCGTCGGGCGTTGCCGACTCAAAGTCAGGATCAAACCCATCCTGGATCAGCAGTGCTCCAACGCGCCTCAGCTCACCGGCGGTGTACTCATCCAATGGAAATGACTCCCCGGTCTGGCTATCAATCGCTTCGCCCGAGCTCAAGAAATCAGAGATTAGCGACAACGCGGGGTCTTCATTCCTTGTGCCGTCATCCCAACCGATGGCATCAAAATCGCCATCCATGGGGTCGACAAAGACCGTATCCCCGGTCAGATCCGTGGTGTAGCCGCCCTGAAGACTCAAGCCCATGATGCGATCGTCGGGGAACGTCTTGGTATTGATAACCAAATTGCCGCCCGTGGATTCACCGGGCATGTACGGCAAAAAAGTCTTCTTGATATCCAGCTGGTTCACAAAGTTAGACGGAAACAAGTCCAGCGGTACGGTGCGTTTTGAGGGATTCGTCGAGGGCATGGTTGCGTTATTCAGCGTAGACGAGACGTAGCGCCCGCCAAGACCGCGAATGAAAACGTACTTGTCATCCTGTACCGAAATGCCCGGCACCCGTACTACAGAGGCTGCTACATCGGAGTCAGAGAAACGGGTCAGTAGCTCCACCCCGATCGTGTCGACGATGTTGGCAGTGTCACGCTCACTGACCTCGAGACCGGAAGGATCAAAGCTCGCGACAACGAAGACTTCTTCGATCTCCGGTGCAGCGATCTGCATGGTTTCGCCTTCCTCATCGATGGTGATCGATACCGCACGGGTCAGCCCGCCCACTACGCGCAGGTTGGCCGTTTGCTCAGCAATCTGGGT
>JAAEZV010000154.1 GCA_018222695.1 Gammaproteobacteria bacterium | reverse complement strand
CGTGTTCCTGCATCTGTTGCATGAGCTGCGGCCCCTGCAAATCGTCGGTACCGCCCGGCCAATTTTCCACCTCTGTGGTGGTCGTTAACTGCCCGCCCTGTTGCAGGCCGGTGATAACGACCGGATTGAGATTGGCGCGAGCGGCATAAACAGCGGCGGTATAGCCTGCTGGCCCGGATCCAAGAATCATCAGGCGATGGTGTGAGGATGTACTCATGAAAATGTTCCGTTTACTGCGGCGGGGCGGGGCATCAATGCCCGCGGCACTAGGTTAGCGCAGCTCCTCGCTGGAGACCAGTGAGTCCGGGGTCGAGCTCAAAATTTTTGCCATGACTTTGGGGATAAGCGTATGAATTTTGGCGCTTATATCGGGTCATGCGGAGGAGGGCGCTGTGCTAGCATAGGGATTTCCAGCGGTGGTTGCAGGATCGTGGCGAGCAGAGGCAAAACGGCAGCGGCGAAATTAGAGGAGGGGCAGGCGTTTGGGCGCCGCCGGCTCCGCGACGTGCTCTTCATTGGCGTTGGTGCGGCCTGTCTTTTCGTGCTCATGGCACTGCTGACCTACAGCGATAGCGATCCCGGCTGGTCTGCCAGCGGGACCGGGGGCGCTGTCAGCAATCTTGGCGGCATCACTGGCGCTTTCCTCGCGGACATTTTTTTCTCGCTGATTGGTTCTGCCGCCTACCTGGTGCCTGTTCTGCTCGCTTACCGAGCTGTTTCACTGCTGCTTGCAGACGACGACCGCCAACCGATTGACTGGCAGGTATTGGGTTTTCGCTCTCTAGGCCTGTTGCTGCTCATCGTTGCCGCAACGGCCTTGCGCGCGCTCAATGATGCCGGGAACTCGGGTTTGCCTCAGGGTGCCGGCGGCATTCTCGGTGCGGCCATTGGCGCGGGTTTCGATCAGGCGTTCAATCCGGTTGGCGCGCGCCTCGTGTTGGTCACGCTTTTCCTGCTCGGGCTCACAGTTTTTGCCGATATCAGCTGGCTCCGGGTGATTGATTGGCTGGGGCGTCAGGTGATTGAGGGCGCGCGATTTACCTACCGGGAAGGCCTTGCCTGGCTCGATCGCATGCGGGATCGTCGCGCGCGCGAGAAGCAGCTCGAGGAGCGCAAAGTTCAGATAGAGCAGCATGTAGCCAAAGAGAAAAAGCGCGCGCCACCCAAGATCAAGCCACCGAAAGAGACGCCGGCGCCGAGTATCAAAGTTGAGCGCGAAAAACAGAAGCCGCTATTTGACATCCCGGTCTCGGGTGAGGTGCCTCCGCTCGATCTGCTCGATGCCCCGTCAGACGCGGGTCAGCGCGGCTATTCCGCAGGTGAGCTAGAGTCGCTCTCGCGGTTACTTGAACTCAAATTGAAGGATTTCGGGGTAGTGGCTGAGGTGGTCGCGGTGTACCCGGGCCCCGTGGTCACCCGGTTTGAGATACAGCCCGCCGCTGGCGTAAAAGTCTCCAGAATATCGAATTTAGCCAAAGACTTGGCGCGTTCTCTTGCCGTGATTTCTGTCAGGGTTGTGGAGGTGATTCCCGGAAAAAGCGTAGTGGGGATCGAGATCCCCAATGCGGATCGACAAACGGTCAACTTCAAGGACGTGCTGGCTTCTTCCACTTTTGAAGACTCAAAGTCCATGCTTACGCTGGCGTTAGGTCACGATATTGCCGGCGCGCCTGTTGTCGCTGACTTGGGAAAAATGCCCCACCTGTTGGTGGCAGGCACCACAGGCTCGGGCAAATCTGTGGGTGTGAACTGCATGCTTGTTAGCTTGCTTTACAAGGCAACGCCCGCAGACGTACGGATGATTTTGGTGGATCCCAAGATGCTGGAATTGTCGGTTTATGACGGCATTCCACATCTCCTGACGCCGGTGATCACCGATATGAAGGACGCCGCAAATGGCCTGCGGTGGTGCGTTGCGGAAATGGAGCGGCGTTACAAGCTGATGTCGCTCCTGGGTGTGCGCAATCTGCAGGGTTACAACCGTAAGGTGTCGGACGCCGAGAAGGAGGGAGCGCCGCTGCTCGATCCGATGTGGAAACCCGACCCGGTGTTGGAACTCACAGAAGAAGAGCAGGAGCACCCCACGCTCGAAAAATTGCCCAGCATTGTCGTGGTGATTGACGAATTCGCCGACATGATGATGATCGTGGGCAAGAAAGTGGAGGAGTTGATCGCACGCATTGCCCAAAAGGCCCGGGCCGCGGGCATTCACTTGATTTTGGCTACGCAGCGGCCGTCTGTTGACGTTATTACGGGGCTTATTAAGGCTAATATTCCCTCGCGGATTGCTTTCTCGGTTAGCTCGCGGGTTGATTCCCGGACGATTCTTGATCAAGGCGGTGCCGACCAGCTTCTGGGTTACGGTGACATGCTGTACCTGCCGGCGGGCTCCAGTGTGCCGGTGCGCGTGCACGGGGCATTTTGTTCTGATGATGAAGTGCACCGTGTAGTCGCTGATTGGAAGCGACGAGGTGACCCCCAATATCTGGAAGGGTTACTAGATGAAGGAGGCCAGACTCCCGTCACGGCACACGAGATTCAGTCGGCGGCCTCTGGTGATGAGGATCCCGAGTCCGACGCGCTGTATGACGAGGCGGTCGATTATGTGTGTCGCAGCCGCCGCGCCTCGATTTCTTCCGTTCAGCGCAAGTTGCGGATCGGTTACAACCGCGCCGCGCGGCTGATCGAGACCATGGAGGCCGCTGGAGTGGTCTCCGAAATGGGCACCAATGGCCAGCGCGAGGTGCTGGCACCTGCACCCCCGGAGGCATAAGTGCGCTGTAGGGTTATTCTGGGATGTTATGCCTTGCTGCTTTCCGCAGCGTTACAGGCCGATGTGCTGGAGACCCTGGCAGAACGCGAGGGAATGGCGGGTCAGTTTACGCAGGAAATTATCAGCCCAGAAGGTGAGGTGCTGGAGCGAAGCAGTGGTAGCTTTGGGTTACTGCGTCCTCATTTCTTCCGCTGGGAGATTCTGACACCCGACAGCCAATTACTGCTTGCTGATGGAGAGACCCTGACCCAGATCGACTGGGATCTGGAAGTGGTTGTCGAGCGACCGATTTCCGAGACGGCTAGCAGCCCTTTGCAGTTGCTATTAGCTTCGAGGACTGCACTGGATTCTGCGTTTGACATCTCGCTGTCTGGTGACGCTGCTGTGCTCATTTCCGCGGACTCGCAATCCCCGTTCCAGCGCCTCCACATCGAGCAAATGGCAGAGACTGTATGGCGACTGGATGCGAAAGATCAGGGAGGCCAAGTGCTGCGAGTTGAGCTTCGCGAAAACGTCGACAGCCCGCCTCTGATTGCGGAGTTTGTCGCGCCTCCCACAGCATTCTGATTGCCGGAGCGGAGCATGAGCGTCGAGTCCGATCTGTTCGCAACGGCCTCCGAGAACCTCGAGCCGCTGGCGGCTCGGATGCGTCCCCAGTCACTCGACGAGGTCGTCGGGCAAACTCATTTGTTGGGTGCGGGCCAGCCGCTGCGCCGCGCTATCGAATCGAACACGCTGCACTCATTCATTCTTTGGGGTCCGCCAGGGGTTGGTAAAACCACTCTTGCGCGGTTGGTATCTGTGTATAGCGATGCGCTGTTCTTGCAATTGTCAGCGGTTTTTTCCGGGGTGAAAGATATCCGGTCGGCGATTGATCAGGCGCGGGAGGCGGCTGCTCGAGGCCGTCGCACAGTGCTTTTCGTCGATGAGGTGCATCGGTTTAATAAAAGCCAGCAGGACGCCTTTTTGCCCCACATTGAGGACGGCACGATCTGCTTCATCGGCGCGACGACGGAAAATCCGTCCTTCGAAGTCAACACGGCGTTGTTGTCTCGCCTACGGGTCTATCGCTTGAAATCGGTTTCGGCGACTGTGATGTCTGGGTTGGTCAGCCGCACTATCGAGCGGTGTTACCCGCAAGTAGCGGCCAGTGAGGCATTTTGTGAGGGCGTGGCGTCGTTGGCAGACGGTGACGTGCGACAGGCTCTCAACCTCATCGAGCTGGCGATTAATCTCGCCGACGGTAATGCGGCGCAGACAGCTCTCGATGAGGCATTGCTGGCAGAATTGAGATCCACGGGGACACGACGTTTCGACAAGGGTGGCGATGTCTTCTACGAGCAGATCAGTGCCCTGCACAAGTCGGTGAGGGGCTCAGACCCGGATGCTTCGCTGTATTGGTATGCGCGAATGCTGGACGGTGGCTGCGATCCGCTCTACATCGCACGTCGCTGCATCCGCATGGCATCAGAGGACATTGGTCTGGCCGATCCGCGAGCGCTGCAATTGGCGCTGGATGCCACCGCGGTACAAGAGCGGCTGGGTAGTCCCGAAGGGGAACTGGCCATCGCCGAGGCCGTGGTCTACCTCGCCTGTGCGGCGAAAAGCAATGCTGTCTACACGGCGTTCAATGCTGCGACCGCGCTGGCGAAGCAATCGGGCTCCGCGGAAGTGCCCATGACGCTGCGAAATGCGCCGACAGCCTTATTAAAGGACGAGGGGTACGGTGAGGGATATCGATACGCGCACGACGAGCCCGGCGCTTTTGCTCCGGGTGCTCAGTATTTTCCAGATGAGGTTACACCAGTGCAGCTTTACGAGCCCACAGACAGAGGCTTGGAGGGTGCGATCAAGGAAAAGCTCGATCGGCTGCGCGCAATGAATCGGCAGGCGCAACAGGGGAAAGGGGCATGACAGCGATGTATTGGCTAGCGGTCGCGCTGGGGGGTGCTGTGGGGGCTATGGGTAGGGCAGGTATAGCGTCGGCGCTCACAACTGGGGCAGGTTTTCCCTGGCAAACCTTTGTTGCCAATGTCTTCGGTTCAGTGGCGATGGGTTTGATTTGGCCTCCTCTCGAAGGAGCAGATGCGCCGCCGCTGTG
>JAAEZV010000153.1:3407-4883 GCA_018222695.1 Gammaproteobacteria bacterium | reverse complement strand
GGCGACCGGCCGCGACATACGCTAGATCCAGCGAGGCGGCACCCGCCCGGCGAACCCCCATGGAGCGACTGGTTACGGCCGCGAGTGACTGGGTATACCAGTCGAGGTGCTCGTCGCAGTGCCCCAAAAAAGGTACCCCGGTGCCAATCAGCGAATCGGCGAGCTCGCGGCGGTCGCTAACACGGATACGATGACCGTTAACCTGCGCGCCACGGCCGCGTGAGGCGATAAATTCTTCCCGTCTCACGGGGTCATAGACCACGGCGTGTTCGACTTTGCCGCGATGCAAACAAGCAATACTGATCGCGTAGTGGGGGATGCCTCGCAGAAAATTACTGGTGCCGTCCAGCGGATCAATCACCCAGGTGTAGTCAGAGTCCTCATTCCCAGATAGACCACTTTCTTCGCATAGGAAGCGATGATCGGGGTAAGTTTTACCCAGCTGATAGAGAATTTCCTTCTCCGATGCGATGTCGACCTCCGTCACAAAGTCTGCGGCCGCCTTCGCTTGATAGCCGATCCGGTCCATGTCGTCGGAGGCGCGCACAATCAAGTCTCCCGCTTTGCGGGCAGCTCGCAGCGCCATGGATGCCGTCGGTTCCATCGTGTGTCCAGTGTGTTGGGGCGGCGCATGATAACAGGGGCGATCGGGTGCGCATACGGCTTTGGTACACTCGCGGCGCTCGTTTAGCCGTCCCTCCTAAGAGCCAGCACATTATGAATCCTGACAACATCGACATTGTTCTGGTCCACACCACGCATAGCGGCAATATCGGAGGTGTCGCACGTGCCATGAAAAATATGGGACTCACTCGACTGACGCTGGTGGCACCGGTCGAATACCCTGCACCTGAGGCGACGTGGCGCGCAGCATCCGCAGTCGATGTGCTGGAAAATGCGCGCGTGGTAGATACCCTCGACGAGGCGATCGCTGACTGCCAATTTGTGGTCGGCACCAGTGCGCGGGAGCGCCGCATTCCCTGGCCGGTACAGGATGCTCGCCGTTGCGCAGAGCGGATTGCCCAGCACTCCGACGCTGAGCGGGTGGCAATCCTCTTCGGCCGTGAAGATCGCGGACTGTTGAATGAGGAGTTGCAGCGTTGCAACCTGCACTGCCATATCCCGACCCATGAGGGGTATCCGAGCCTGAATCTGGCGATGGCGGTGCAAATCGTGGCCTACGAGTGCCGCATGATGCAGCTAGACGGGCAGACGGCGCTCCCTGAGGACGCGGAGTGGGATACACCTTTTGCCACCGCAGAGGACATGACGCGTTTTTACACGCATCTCGAAGAAACGCTCATCGATATCGAATTCCTCAACCCGGAGGCACCGCGCCAGCTCATGCGGCGACTGAAGCGCCTCTATAACCGGGTGCGATTGGATGAGATGGAGCTCAATATCCTGCGCGGCATTCTCACCGAGACCCAGAAAACAGCGGGTCGAAAAGCCGACTGACACCACCTTGGCTTATTC
>JAAEZV010000153.1:0-3397 GCA_018222695.1 Gammaproteobacteria bacterium | reverse complement strand
ACCACACCACCACTTCGGCTTATTCTTGACTAAAATAGTCGGGAATAGGACAATCCGCGGCATGAAACTGACGACACGCGGCCGATACGCCGTCACTGCCATGCTCGACTTGGCCATTAATGGTGGCAGTCGACCGGTCTCATTGGCGGACATTTCCGGTAGGCAGGAGATCTCCTTGTCCTATCTGGAGCAATTATTCGCTAAATTGCGCCGCGAGCAGCTGGTGACCAGTGCTAGAGGGCCCGGTGGTGGGTACCGTCTTGCACGCAGCGGCGCAGACATTTTTGTCGCCGAGATTATTGATGCGGTTGATGAGTCGGTCGATGTGACCAACTGCCAGGGCAAGGGTAACTGCCATCAGGGGGAGACCTGCCTGACACATCATTTGTGGGAGGACCTGTCGGGTCAAATCCATGATTTTCTCAGCCAGATCAGTCTGGGAGACCTGATGGATGGACGCGGGCGCCGCCCAGGCCAGCAGATGACGGACGGGGTATTGCAGACCCTGTCTATTCGATAACAACAGTGTGGTCACCGCGGTGATCGCGCGAGTACAGCAAAGAGAGATGGATAGAACATGAATGCACCGGTGACAGTACAAACACCGATTTACCTCGACTACCTGTCGACGACACCGGTCGACCCACGGGTGATCGAGGTCATGTCTGACTGCCTGTCTACCGAGGGGGTGTTCGGCAATCCCGCGTCCCGCTCACACGTGTTTGGCTGGAAAGCCGAGGAGGCGGTCGAGAACGCGCGTAATCAGGTCGCCGAGCTCATCAATGCTGATCCGCGGGAGATTGTCTGGACGTCGGGCGCGACCGAATCAGACAACCTGGCGATCAAAGGGGTGGCGCACTTCTATCATAAGAAGGGCAAGCACATTATTACCTCCAAGATTGAGCACAAAGCCGTGCTGGATACCTGCCGGCAGCTGGAGCGTGAAGGTTACGAAGTGAGTTATCTGGAGCCTGATGAGCAGGGGCTAACAACGCCCGCTATGGTTCAGGCTGCGCTCCGAGACGACACGATTCTGGTCAGCGTAATGCACGCCAATAATGAGATTGGCGTGGTCAACGACGTTGCCGGGATCGGCGAGATTTGTCGTGCTGCGGGTGCACTGCTGCACGTTGATGCCGCGCAAGGCGCAGGCAAGGTGCCCCTAGACATGGAGACCATGAAGGTCGATCTGTTGTCGATGTCGGCGCACAAGATGTACGGCCCCAAAGGTGTCGGTGCGCTCTATGTGCGCCGCAAGCCGCGTGTCCGACTCGAAGCGCAGATGCACGGCGGTGGCCACGAACGCGGTATGCGATCCGGGACGCTGGCTACCCATCAGCTGGTGGGCTTTGGCGAGGCGGCACGGATCGCCAAAGCTGAGATGGCAGACGAGGCAGAGCGTTTGTCGGCATTGCGCCATCGTTTCTGGGACGCGATCAATGATATTCCTGAAGTCCACATCAATGGTGATCGTGATCAGCGGTTGCCGGGGGCGCTCAACGTCAGCTTTGCGTTTGTTGAGGGAGAGTCGCTCATCATGTCGCTGCGAGATTTGGCGATCTCAAGCGGCTCCGCTTGTACCTCGGCCAGCCTCGAGCCGTCATACGTGTTGCGGGCTTTGGGGCTGAATGACGAGTTGGCGCACAGTTCATTGAGATTCAGTTTTGGGCGTTTCACCACCGAGGCAGAAGTGGATCATGCGGCGCAGTCTGTCCGCCATGCGGTAGAAAAACTGCGCGAGTTGTCTCCACTGTGGGACATGTATCAGGACGGTGTAGACCTCAACACGATTGAATGGGCGGCGCACTAGCGCTCTCACGAAGGCCTTTGGGAGAAAACCATGGCATATAGCGACAAAGTAATTGACCACTACGAGAACCCGCGCAACGTTGGCAAGCTCGACGAGGGCGACGACAACGTCGGTACCGGCATGGTCGGTGCGCCGGCCTGTGGCGACGTAATGCGCCTGCAGATCCAGGTGAATGACGACGGTGTCATCGAGGACGCCAAGTTCAAAACCTATGGCTGCGGCTCGGCCATCGCCTCGAGCTCACTCCTGACTGAGTGGGTGAAAGGTAAAAATCTGGATGAAGCCGCATCGATCAAGAACACCGAGATTGCACAGGAGCTGTCATTGCCGCCGGTGAAAATTCACTGTTCGGTACTGGCCGAGGATGCGATTAAAGCCGCTGTTCAGAACTACCGCGACAAGCAGGACGACTGAGATGTCGATCAGCCTCACCAGTGAAGCGGCGGAACACGTGAGCCGCCAGCTTGCCAGCCGTGGTAAGGGCGAGGGCATTCGTATCGGGGTGAAAACCTCTGGTTGCTCGGGGCTCGCTTATGTCCTCGAGTTTGTCGATCAGGCGGAGCCGGAGGACGCTTTCTTTGAATCCGACGGTGTCAAAGTGTTTGTCGACGCAAAGAGTCTTGTCTACCTCGATGGCACGATCGTGGATTTCGCGCGTGAAGGCCTGAACGAGGGCCTGGAGTTCCGCAACCCCAATGTTGCCGGAGAGTGCGGCTGCGGCGAAAGCTTCACGGTCTGAGCGTGAACGCTACAGCGGGCGCGACGGCGCGCGACTATTTTTCGTTGTTTCAGTTAGAGCCCGATTTTGCGCTGGACGAGACGGCGCTTGAAGGGGCGTATCATGCCCTGCTGACCCAGTTTCATCCCGACCGCTACGCGGGCAAACCTCAAGTTGAGCAGCGGGTGGCGGCGCAATTTTGCGCTGACATTAACAGCGGCTACCGGATCCTCTCCGACGAAGTCTCCCGTGCCGAATACCTGCTGCAACAAGCAGGTGTTGATCTGGTCGCGGCCGGACGCGCGGGTGTTGAATCGACTTTTTTGATGACACAGATCAGTTTGCGAGAGCAACTAGCAGAGCTGGGCCCGTCAGACGCCGCCGGCCGCCAGGACCTGACTGCCGAGATTCAGGGTCATTACACAGCGAGTCGCGATCAGTTCGCCAAAACCTTCGCCGCTGATGCCTATCTGGATGCGGCGCGCCATTGGCAGGAAATGTGCTACCTCTCCAAACTACTCAGCGAACCGAAGCTGCGGGTGAGCTGAAGATGGCGCTGTTACAGATTGCTGAACCGGGTGCCGCGCCTGAGAGTCATACCGAACGTCAGATCGGCGTTGGCATCGACCTTGGTACCACCAATAGCTTGATCGCGCACTTCGACGGGACAAACTTGAATGTGCTGACGGATGACACCGGGCAGGCATCGTTGCCCTCGGTGGTGTACTACGGCAAGTCGCAAACTTTGGTGGGCGCTGACGCGGAGCTGCAGGCCAGCGCTGAACCGGGTAACACGATTGCTTCAGCCAAGAGGATGTTGGGCCGCTCACGCGAAGAGTTTGAAGATGACCCCTATATACAGTTGGCCG
>JAAEZV010000152.1 GCA_018222695.1 Gammaproteobacteria bacterium | reverse complement strand
CAGCAGGCCGGTTACGACGGCGTAGAAATCATCGGCTCCGCGGGCTATCTGCTGTCGACGTTTCTGGTAGAAAAAACCAACCAGCGAACCGATCAGTGGGGGGGTAGCTACGAGAACCGCATGCGTTTCCCGGTCGAGGTTGTGCGTCGTGTGCGCGAGGCGGTGGGTTCGGATTGCATCGTGATTTTCCGCATTGCGGCGATGGACATGCTGCAGGGCGGCATGAGCTGGGATGAGATCGCGCTGCTCTCAAAAGCCATTGAGGCAGCCGGCGCGTCGATGATTTCCACCCACTTCACCTGGCATGAGTCCCAGGTGCCCACCATCGCCACTATGGTGCCGCGCCGTGCGTTTACCGGCGTGACCAAGCGGGTGCGCGACGAGGTCTCTATTCCGGTGATTACCTCTAACCGCATTAACATGCCGGATGTCGCCGAGGCGGTACTGGTCGATGGCGACGCCGATCTGGTCTCAATGGCGCGGCCCATGCTGGCCGATGCCGAGCTCATGAAGAAGGCGGCAGAGGGCCGAGAGCACGAGATCAACACCTGTATCGCCTGCAATCAGGCTTGCCTGGACCACACTTTTGCGATGAAGACCACGTCGTGTCTGGTCAATCCACGCGCTTGCCACGAGACCATGATCAAGTGGGGTCCGGCGTCGGAAACCAAGAATATTGCGGTGGTGGGTGCTGGCCCTGCCGGGCTGGCCTACGCGACGGTGGCCGCCGAGCGTGGGCATGCCGTGACACTGTTTGATGCGGCTGACGAGGTGGGCGGGCAGTTCAATCTGGCCAAGCAGGTGCCGGGCAAGGAAGAGTTTCACGAGACCCTGCGTTACTACCGCGCGATGCTCGATAAGTACGCCGTTACTGTCAAACTTGGTGAGCGCGTTGATGCGGCACAACTCGCCGCGGCTGGGTTCGATCACGTGGTGGTGGCGACGGGGATTAACCCGCGCGTGCCCGACATTCCCGGCATCGACCACGAAAAGGTGGTGGGCTATATCGACGCGATCAAAGGCAACAAGCCGATCGGTAAAAAAGTCGCGGTCGTGGGCGCCGGTGGTATCGGTTTCGATGTGACTGAACTCATTACCCACGAAGGCACCAGCTCGGCGCTCGACATCGATTTGTTCGCCAAGGAGTGGGGCGTGGACTTTGAGAACCATCCCCGCGGTGGCGTCACTGGCGTAGAACCTGTGGTGAACAAGGCCGACCGAGAGGTCTGGTTGATGCAGCGCAAAGACACGCCCGTGGGCCGTGGTCTTGGCAAGACCACCGGCTGGACCAAGCGGCTCTTGCTGAACCGTCGTGGCGTGAACATGGTCAACGCGGTGGAGTACGTGCGTGTTGATGATGCGGGCCTTCATGTATTGATCGGTGGCCAGCCAAAGACCTTCGACGTCGACACGGTGATCATCTGTGCCGGTCAAGAGCCGGAGCGCAGTCTCTACGACGCGCTGGAGGCAGAAGGTCTGTCGGTGGATCTGGTTGGCGGTGCTTACGAGGCCGCCGAATTGGATGCGAAGACGGCAATCAATCAGGCGACGCAACTCGCAGCCGCGGTATAGATCGCCCTCGGCAGACGCACGCCGCTGTCCCTGAAAAAGAACCCCCGCGTGGGGCATCTGCGCGTGACAGCGGTGTCCCATGCTGGCACTCTGCTGGCCGTCATCACAAATGCGCAGTCAATAAAGAGGAAGATCATCCATGGCCCGTTGGGAATGCATCGTCTGCGGACTGATTTACGACGAGAAAGAGGGTTGGCCCGAGGACGGCATCGCGCCCGGTACCAAGTGGGAAGACGTCCCCGATGACTGGACCTGTCCGGACTGTGGTGTGGGCAAAGACGACTTCGAATTGATTCCGGGCTCTGACGAGGGCGACACACCTGCAGAGCAGGCGAACTCCGAGGGCTCTTCCGACGCCAGTCCGCGCTCGGTTGTTGTCATTGGTTCAGGGCTGGCCGGCTACGGCCTGGTGCGCGAGCTGCGCCGCAAGGATGAGGCGGTGGCCATTACGGTGCTGACATCTGATGGCGGCGAGGGCTACTCGAAGCCGATGATCTCAACGGGCTACACGAAGGACCTCAACGCCGACAAACTTGCGGCACAGAGTGCCGAGGAATTGGCAGAGCAACTCAACGTGACGGTCCGCACGCGAACCCGGGTCGCGAGTATCGATACCCAGGCTCAGTTGGTGCACCTCGAGGGTGGTGAGACACTGCCCTACAGCGAGTTAGTGCTGGCATTGGGTGCGGAATTGATTCGGCCCCCGATTGGGGGTGATGCGGCTGATGACGTGCTCGGCGTGAATGACCTCGACGACTACCGACGTTTTCAGGATTTGCTGGCCGCCAAGGGCGCAAAGAAGGTGGCCATCATCGGCGCCGGGCTGATCGGCTGTGAATTTACCAACGATCTGCTGAATGGTGGGTTCACGGTCGAAGCCGTCGACCCCATGGGTTGGTGTTTGCCGACCTTGTTGCCTGAGCAATCCGGACGGGCGGTGCAGGCTGCTTTGGAAGAGAAGGGCGCCACTTTCCATTTTGGTCCGCTTGCCACCGAGGTGAACCGCGCTGGTGAAGGTTATGCGGTGACGTTGAATAACGGCGACACCATCGAGGCTGATGCGGTCTTGTGCGCGGTTGGTGTCAGGCCGCGTACGAGTTTGGCCAGTGATGCGGGCATTGAGGTGAATCGCGGTATCGTCACCGACAGGGAACTGCGCACCAATGCACCCAACGTCTACGCCATGGGCGATTGCGCCGAAGTGGCTGGCCACGTGCTGGTTTACGTGGCACCACTGATGGCGGCGGCGCGGGCATTGGCCGCAACGCTGGCGGGTGAGGCGACCGGTGTCAGTTACCCCGCTATGCCGGTAGCGATCAAAACACCGGCCTGCCCGGTGGTGGTCTCACCACCCGCCAAAGACGCCGAAGGCGAGTGGCACTTTGAGGGCGATGCGCCCGACATCAAGGCGCTGTTCCGGTCTGGCGCTGGCGAACTGTTGGGCTTTGCGCTGACCGGTCAGGCGGTTAAAGAGCGCATGGCGCTGACCAAGGAATTGCCCGCGATTCTCGGTTGATTTTTTCTCGAGGCACTCCCGGAGCTGGGGCTCGCCGGCTCGGAGTAGGTTTGTGGCGCAGGTGGATTGAGGTGTCACGCACCCATAAGTGCTTCTAGTTTTTCCTGATCGGCGACAAAGCGCCGGATTCCGTCGCTCAGTTTTTCCGAGACCATGGGATTCTGATTGTTGGCCAACAAAAAGTCGCTGTGACGGAGTGCTGCGGGCGGTGCAGAGCGCTTTCCACTATCAGACAAGCGCTGCGGCAGGTCGCTGTCATCGCCTTCCAGCTGCTGCAACAGATCGGGGCTGATCGTCAGGCGATCGCAGCCGGCGAGCGCTTCAACTTGCCCGGTATTTCGGAAGCTCGCTCCCATGACGACCGTGTCGTAACCATGCGCCTTGAAGTGGTCGTAGATCCGCGTGACCGACTGCACGCCAGGGTCATCGGTCGGGTCTTGAATCACGAGATCAGTGTTGGCGGTGTACCAAT
Source organism: Gammaproteobacteria bacterium (assembly GCA_018222695.1). Lineage (GTDB taxonomy): Bacteria > Pseudomonadota > Gammaproteobacteria > Pseudomonadales > Halieaceae > Luminiphilus. The sequence continues at coordinate 1,323 of JAAEZV010000152.1, read as the reverse complement.
CCGTTATGCGGCCGACGAAGGGCGAGATCAGGAATACGCCGGCATCGGCACAGGCACAGGCTTGCTCGAAACTAAAAATGAGTGTGGCGTTGCAGTGGATACCGCGCTGCTCGAGTACCTCGGCCGCACGAACGCCCTCCCAGGTCGCCGCCACCTTAATCAGCACGCGATCGCTGCCGATGCCCGCATCGCTGTAAAGCCCGATGAGTTTCTCGGCTTTGGCGATGGTCGCCTCAGTATCGAAAGAGAGGCGAGCATCAACTTCGGTACTGATCACGCCCGGGATCACCTGATTGATCCGAGCGCCGACGCTCACGGCAAACCGGTCGACCTTGTCTGCCACAGCATCTCGAGACGACGTCAGCGCAGTGACCTCTTCAGCAAACTCTGGGAGCGCAGCGGCTTTTAAGAGCAGCGAGGGGTTGGTGGTGGCGTCGGTAGGCTTCAGCCGAGTGATGGCTTCGAGATCACCTGTATCAGCCACGACCGTGGTCATGGTGCGCAGTTGTTCCAGTTTGTTCATATCACCTCTTGGGCAAGCTGCACTGTGCTCCCCCATGCAGTGAGTGGAGACAGCGTCAGAGCCTCAACGAAACGTGAAGCCTAGCAAGCTCATGCTGGATGGCAAAGCGACAAGAATCTCTGCTCCGGCTCGTATCTGGGCTGCGTTCCCGCTTTGGCGTGCCGATTTCCAGCGCACCTGTGACCGATCGATTCGGCGTTGCCCGGAGCATGGATCTGCTTCATTCTCGCCCTGTAAACGCATGAACAGTGGGTAGGCCGATCCAACGTCAGGCCGAGTAACAGGAGCAAATCCATGAGCGATAGCGACCGCACGCCGGCTGGCACACTGAGACGTTTAGGCAATGTGCATCACGCAGCCTATCGTTGCAGGGATGCCGAGCAGACGCGGTGGTTTTATGAGGAGGTCCTCGGACTCCCGCTCGCGGCGGCGATGGTCTTCGATGCGTTGCCGGGAACCGGCAAAAAAAGCCAGTACATGCATTTGTTTTTTGAATTGGGCGACGGCAACTTCATCGCGTTTTTTGACGAGCCGGAGACGGCGACCACCGAGCACTTTGCGCGCAAGGACAGCTTCGATGTGCACATTGCGTTGGAAGCCGAAAGCCATGAGGCGATGCTTGGCTGGCAGGCTCGCATCAATGCGGCGGGCAAGACCTGTCTGGGTCCGGTGGATCACGATTTTGTGCAGTCGGTCTACATGTATGACCCCAACGGCTTGCAGGTAGAGATCACCTGTAAAGCTGACGACTACGCCGGGATTATGGCGGCCGATGCAGCGGTTGCTCATGATCAGTTGAC
>JAAEZV010000151.1 GCA_018222695.1 Gammaproteobacteria bacterium | reverse complement strand
ATGTAGGACTCCAGCATCGTGTCGTCATGAATACCGCGAAGGGTAATACCGTGATTGGCCAGCACGTTAGCGTCATATTTCAGATGCTGACCCACCTTGGCGGTTTCCGCGTCTTCCAACAGCGGCCTCAGCGCCTCAAGCACTGCGTCGCGATTCAGTTGATCAGGCGCGCCCGGGTAATCATGCGCGAGGGGCACGTAGGCGGCGGCGCCGGGTTCTACGGCAAAGGACACGCCAACCACTTCCGCGACCATGTAATCGAGGCTCGTCGTCTCGGTATCAAAGGCAAACAGCTCAGCCGCCTCAAGTCTGGCAAGCCAGTCATCGAAAACCGCCTGCTCCAAGACTGTGGTGACCTGGACTGAGGCGGTGGCAGGCTCTACCTCAGCCGCCTCTGCTGCGCCATCGTGAGCATTTGCCGCCGGCGCACCCGCTGCGGCTGCCCCCTCGCCCCTGAGTAGAGCCTCCAGCCACGTTTTGAACTCCAGCTCCCGAAACAGTCCAAGCAGCGCCTCGTTATCCGGCGGGCTCGAATCCAGATCGCCCTCGGCCAACCCCAGATCACAGTCGATCTTGATCGTTGCGAGCTCATAACTCAGCTCAGCGTCACCCCGGGCGCCTTCCAGTTTGGCGGCGAGACTCTTGGCGCCCCGGATCGGTAAGTCCGCAACGGCATCGAGCTGCTCATAAATGGAATCAATCCCGCCCAGATGCTGCAGTAAAGCGGTTGCTGTTTTCTCCCCCACTCCCGCCACACCGGGAATGTTGTCGACCTTGTCGCCCATCAGCGCCAACAGATCGATGATCAGTTTGGGCGGTACGCCGAATTTGTCGACGACCCCCCCGTGATCCATAGTCGTATTGTTCATGGTGTTGATGAGCGTGACATGGTCGTTAACGAGCTGTGCCATGTCCTTGTCACCGGTTGATATCACCACCTCTCGTCCACTTCCGGCGGCTTGCACTGACAGCGTGCCGATGACGTCGTCTGCCTCGACACCCGCTATGCAAATCAACGGCAAGCCCATGGCGCGAATAGTGTCGTGGATCGGTTCGATTTGCTCGCGCAGCTCGTCAGGCATCGGCGGGCGGTTGGCTTTGTATTCCGGGTAAATGTCGTTGCGGAAGGTGGGCCCCTTGGCATCGAATATCACGACCACCTGATCGCCTGCGTAATCCGCGACCAGCTTGCGGATCATGCCGATCACCCCTTTGGCGGCGCCGGTGTTCAGGCCTTTGGAGTTCGTGAGTGCAGGCAAGGCGTGATAAGCGCGAAACAGATACGACGATCCGTCCACCAGAATGAGCCGATTTGCCATGAGGTCAGTGCTCCCACACGTACTGCGTAGAGCGTAAGGTTACCCGCATTTTGGGGATATCGAGCGGCGCACGGAAAAATCCATGGTAGTCACCGCGAGGGTTAATCAACATGACGTTGGCGCTGTGTTCCATTTGATAAGTGCCCTCAGGCTCGCTGACCTTGCGAAAGGGGGCATTAAGCCGCTGTGCAAAGCTGAGGATGTCCGCAAACTCCCCCGTGACACCTAAGAATTCGGAATGAAAATACGGGACGTACTCCGCCAGCCGCTGGGGCGTGTCCCGGGCGGGGTCGACCGATACCATCGCGACGCGGGCGTCCCGCGCTTCGGTATCGGCCAGCTGCGCCTTGAGCTCGGCGAGCTCCGCCATGGTGGTGGGGCAGATATCGGGGCAGTGCGTGAAACCAAAAAACACCAGCGTCCAGTGGCCCACCAAAGCGCTTTGCGAGAAAGGCTCGGCGTTGTGGTCGATCAGCGAGAAGTCACCCAACGCCCTCGGGGTATCAAACAGAAACAACCCGTTAGCCCGGGTTTCCGCCACGCTCATGATTCGCGGCTCACCAATGCGGTGGATAAAGCTGGCGACCACCACCGTCATGAATAGCAGCACCCCGACGATGGTCAGGCGCACGCCGCGCTTCGTGGAATCAGACATCGCGGCTCAGCCCCCCGAGTGTTTCAGCAGAAAGCGGAGATCGGAAATCACGTCTTTGTAGTAGAGGTCATCCGAGACCCGCATCATGATCCAACCCGCGGGATCCACCACATACCATTGCGCCGGGGATTCCAGCACCTCCGGCGTAAGCGTGCTTAGCCTATCCGATGACACCGTCAACGCGGTCACGCCGACATGCTCCTGGGCGAGCCAATCTGACAGACTGGCGGTCGAGCTACCCTGTGCTGCCTCCGGTATGACGGTAACGGCTTTGGGAGCGGTGTTACTCAGCACTACCCTACCAACGCGATTGAAATCCTTGCCCAGCGCGAGATGGATCTGCCGGGTTTGATACAGCTGTTGCTGGCAGATTGCGTCACACACTTCACCCCGCTGCACGACCAGCAATCGCCACTTTGCTGGCAGGTCCTGCCACAGCGTCTCGGCGACACCCTCGTGTTGAAAGATGACATCCGTCACAGAGCGCGGCGGGTCGATCAGTTCCCCGTGGTTCGCGGTGCCCACACTGCCCAAAACATCGACATGCCCCTGCTCTACCGCCCACCATAGCGCGGTCGCACCAAGCATCATGCTGAGCGGAATGCCAGCGATCAGAATCAGCACCAGCCGGGCGCGGCGGCGCTGCGACGGCATGGCAGTGTCAGTCATGTATGCGATTCCCGCTGAGGAGAGACCTTAGGTTGGTAAGGCGCAACAGGCCGATGATCACGAGCACGGCCGCCATCGCAAACCACTGCACCGCGTAACCAATGTGCTTTGAAGGCGACTGATTGACGACGGCCCACTCCGCCACCAGTGCGTGGGGTGAGTCCGGCTGGATCCTGACTTCAAAGGGGAACACGGTGCGGCCAGAAAGAGCTGCGAGCGAACCCTGCCAGTTATCCCAATAAAGGGTTTGCACGGTCGCCGGCAATGCCGCGGGTGGCTCGGGCTTTTGCATCATGAGGGGCGTACCGCTCGGCACATAAATTCGTCCCTCTATGACCACGCGCCCCTCAGGGAGTGTGGGTGTCGGTGTCGTTCTGCGGGACGGGTCTCCGGCCAGCCAGCCTAAGTTCACCGGAATGAGACCGGCGTCCGATCCGGCGAGGGCAATCACGTGATACCCAGCCCGACCGCGATGCAGCCGGTTGTCGAGTAATAAGTAGTCACTCGCCGTAAAAGAGGCCTGCCATCGCACTTGACGGTCAGCGAGCGCTGCGCCTGCCTCGTTCGATAGCGGGTCAGGCATCAGTGCCTCGGGTGTCACCGCCGGCATGGCCGCGCGTGCTTCCCAGCGAGATTCTAGGGCGGACTTCTCTCCCGCACGGCCCAACTGCCATAACCCGAGGTTCATCAATAGCGCGAACAGAATGAGGCCAGCCAGCACGGCGCGCACATCGCCGCTAATGCGGAGCGGGCCCAGGCTTCGGTTAAACTGCATCTCTCTCCGACTCGTGTTTCATCCGCTTTTCCACTATGCGTCAGGCTGGACCAAAAGGATTGCCATTATGCTCAAGACCCTCATCGTGCTGCTCATGATAGCGCTTGTCGCCAGTCTCGCCTCGGGGCTGGTATTTCTGATGTCTGACCAAGGCAACCCGGATAAAAAGCGGTTGTTCACCTCGTTGGGTGTTCGTTTGGGCCTTGGTGCCTGTTTGCTCTTGGTGATTCTCTACGGCGTCATGACAGGCCAGCTAGGGCAACAAAACCCATGGGATCCAGGCCCGAGCAATACTGAACAAGCTGCACCACAAGAGTAGCCGCCGTCTCAGCGCCCTCTGTTTTTATGTCCCCAACGAAAAGGGGCGCCGCAGCGCCCCTGGGTGCCCTGCATCGGTCACAGAATGTAAACAAACAGGAACAAGAACACCCACACCACATCGACAAAATGCCAATACCAGCTGGAGGCTTCAAAGCCAAAGTGGTCGGTCGCGGTAAAGTGCTCTCTCCTCACGGAGCGGACCAGCTGGATCAGCAACATGGTCATGCCCATCGCCACATGGAAACCATGAAACCCGGTCAGCATGAAAAACGTGGAGCCATAAATGCCGGAGTTCAGCGTGAGCCCATACAGCACATACGCTTCGTAATATTCAGCCGCCTGCAGGCCCAGAAAAATGACGGCAAGACCAACGGTAATGCCGAGCCAACGATTAAACTTTTGGCGGTTACCGGCTAGGATCGCGGTGTGCGCGACATGAACCGTCGCGCTCGATGACAGTAGGATCAGCGTGTTCCACATCGGCAGCCAGGCATACCAGGCGTGGGCATCGGCCGGCGCCATGGATGTCTCCTGAGAAACAAACGCGCCGTTGTTCGCGATCACCTGCGAGTCGGCGCCACCCACCATCTCCTGCGGTGTTGTCGCCGGAGGCCAGGCAAATTCAAAGCCAGGCCACAACAGTCCATTCATTCGGCCGCCCTCGCCCTCACCGGCGAGCCAGGGACCCGCAAACTGCCTGACGTAAAGCAACGCGCCGAAGAATGCGGCGAAAAACATCACCTCCGAGAAGATGAACCAGAACATACCCAGCACATAGCTCTGGTGGAGTTGACCGCTGTTCATCCCGGCGAGGTTTTCCCGGATCGCAGTGCCAAACCAACTGGCGAGGGTAAAAATGAAAAACACCAGACCAACAGTGAGCACCCACACCGAGGTGCTGGACTCCTCGGCACCGCCGAAGGTCATGTCGTTCAGCACCATGGCCGCACCAAACACCGACAAAATCAGGCCGATGGTGGCTCTGACTGCCAGACTCGAGGACTCGGGCACGTAATATTTTTCGTGACCGGCTGAAGCTGATGATGGATTGGCCATGTTTCTCTCCTCGACCGGGCGCTAACGCGAGGCTAACCCGTCGGTCACCGTGCCGGTGACATCGAATAGTGTGTACGAAAGTGTGATGGTGTGAATG
>JAAEZV010000150.1 GCA_018222695.1 Gammaproteobacteria bacterium | reverse complement strand
GCCCGAGGGTGCACCGAACGTTATCATTGTACTGATCGATGACGTGGGCTTCGGCGCGACCACACCGTTTGGTGGGCCTATTAATACGCCCACGATGGATCGCCTGGCGGCTGGCGGTTTGCGCTACAACAACTTTCACACGACGGCGCTCTGCTCTCCGACGCGGAACGCGCTGAAGACCGGTCGAAACCATCATCAGACCAATACCGGCTCTATCATGGAGACGGCGACCGCTTTTCCGGGCAACACCGGGAAAATTCCTAACCGGATTGCGCCGGTAGCCGAAATGATGCGCCTCAATGGTTACAGCACGGGCGCCTTTGGTAAATGGCATGAGACTGCCGCCTGGGAGACCAGTGTCTCCGGCCCGTTTGACCGTTGGCCAACACATTCAGGCTTCGACAAGTTCTATGGCTTTATTGGTGGTGAGACCGATCAGTGGTACCCGCTGGTTTACGATGGTGTGACCCGCGTGAACCCGCCCCACGTTCCGGGGTATCACTTTACCGACGACATGACCGATCAGGCGATTGGCTGGATGAAGGCGCAGCAGTCGATGACGCCCGACAAGCCCTTCTATATGTACTTTGCGACGGGTGCAGTGCACGCACCGCACCACGTACCGAAGGAGTGGGCTGATAAGTACAAAGGTAAGTTCGATAAGGGTTGGGATCAGATCCGCACCGAGACCGTCGCTAAGCAAAAAGCGATGGGCATCATTCCTGAAACGACCCAGCTAGCCGATCGCCCAGAGGATCTCAGCGCTTGGGAAGATCTCCCTGAAGACCACCGTAAGCTCTTCGCGCGTCAGGCCGAGGTCTTTGCCGGATTCATGGAGCACACAGACGTGAATGTCGGCCGACTGGTTGATGCAGTAGAGGAAATTGGCGAGTTGGACAATACCATCATCATTTACATTGCGGGTGACAACGGCACCAGCGCTGAAGGTGGCTTCATCGGTATGTACAACGAGATGACCTACTTCAACCAGGTGGTCGAAAAGGTCGAAGATCTTTTGCCTCGTCTTGATGAGTGGGGCGGTGAATATACCTTCCCGCATATGTCAGCGGGCTGGGCAGTGGCTTTTGACGCGCCGTTTAAGTGGACCAAGCAGGTTGCCTCGGACTTTGGCGGCACCCGCAACGGCATGATTGTTCACTGGCCTGACGGCATCGACAGTCAGGGCGAGATTCGCAGCCAGTTCTCGCATGTGATCGATATTGCGCCGACCATTCTCGATGCAGCCAACCTTCCAGAACCCACGAGCGTAAATGGAACGGTTCAGGAACCCATGGCCGGCAGCAGCCTGATGTACAGCTTGAATGATGCTGACGCGCCTGAGCAGCACACGCTTCAGTACTTTGAGATGTTTGGTAACCGTGCCTTATATCAGGATGGCTGGTTCGCCCGTGTACTCCACCGCGCACCTTGGCAGACTGGCAAGCAAAAGCCGCTTCAGGATGACGTTTGGGAGCTCTACAACGCGAAGGAAGACTTCAGCTTGGTGAACAATCTGGCTGATCAGTACCCTGAGCGAGTGGCAGCGATGGAAGCTACTTTTATGGCAGAGGCCGAGAAGTACAACGTGCTACCGATCGACGACCGTTCAGTGGAGCGCGTGAATCCTGCTATCGCGGGACGCCCTGATTTGCTGGGCGACCGAAAGTCACTCACGCTTTACGATGGTATGAACGGTATGTTGGAGAATGTGTTCATGAACTCCAAGAATACCTCGAAGACCATCACTGCGGACGTAGAAGTCGAGGAGGGTACGACGGGTGTCATCCTGACACAGGGTGGCCGTTTTGGTGGCTGGTCTCTGTACATGAAGGACGGCCGACCTATTTATACCTACAACTTCTTGGGTCTCGAGCGTTTCACAGTAGCCGCTGACAAGCCAGTTCCTCCGGGTCCTGCGACGATCGTGATGGATTTTGATTACGACGGTGGCGGTCTGGGTAAAGGTGGTGAGGCCACCATTACCGTGGACGGCAAGAAGGTAGCGTCTGGCCGCATTGGTCGAACTCAGCCGCTCATTTTCTCGGCGGATGAGACCGCGGATGTGGGTCTAGATAATCAGACCCCGGTAGCTGAGGACATTGGCGTTGGGCCGGAGGAGACGCGCTTTACCGGCACCATTCATCAGGTAGTCATCGCTATAGAATAAGCCTCCCTTAGAGGGCTTTAAAACTCCCAGTAAAAAGGCCACCCACCGGGTGGCCTTTTTGTGCCTTTACGCAGCACCGCTGGGGTGTTCGGATCATTGCTGACCCTTCTCTATGCATAAGGAAAACCCAACAATGTTGAATCGCATTCAACCCTTTTTACTGGCATCCCTCGCACTGGCGTTTGTCGGACAACACGTGGCTGCGCAGAACGCCGATGAGGCTATTTCCGAAGAAGACGTCACCGCCGAACAAACGAGTGGCGCATCCGAAGATACTGCCGAAGCCGATGCGCAGGCGGCCGCCGCTGCAGCGATCGCGCAAAAGCTGGCTAACCCAGTGGCCTCGTTGATTAGCGTGCCAATACAGATTAACTACGACGATAACTACGGGCTGAATGATAAAGGCTCGGTTTGGCGGACCAATGTCCAGCCGGTGATACCGATATCCCTCAACGATGACTGGAACATGATCTCTAGAACGATCGTGCCCGTCGTCAAACAGTCCGACGTGCCAATCCCGGGAGAGAGCGAGAGTGGGATTGGAGATATTGTTCAGAGCGTGTTTTTCTCGCCCAAAAAGCCGACCGATGGCGGTTTGATCTGGGGTGTTGGGCCGGTCATTAATCTCCCGACTTCCACCAAGGATACCTTGGGCCCCGAGGCTTGGGCTGCCGGCCCAACCGGGCTGGTTTTAAAACAGAGTGGGCCGTGGACCTACGGTGCGCTGGCGAATCACATGTGGTCGTTTGCAAAGGAAGATAAAACGGAGATCAACGCGTCATTTTTGCAGCCCTTCGTCTCCTACATTACGCCTAAAAAGCTCACCTACTACCTCAATACAGAGTCCACCTACAACTGGGATACCAAGGACTGGTCTGTGCCCATCAACTTCGGTGCCAATCAGCTGATGAAGGTGGGCAATCAAATTATGCAAGTTGGTGGAGGGCTTCGTTACTGGGCAGAGTCCAGTGAGATGGGACCGGAAGGATGGGGTATCAGACTCAATATCATTTTTGTTTTCCCGACTTGATAAGTGTCCCGCGTAATCATTTAGAAAATTATTCATGAGTAAACATCCCATGAAAAATGCTGTGACAGGACTCACTACGATGGTGCTGCTCGTGAGTGCTCTGGTTACTGAAGCGAGAGAAATGGGCCACTATGCGCCCGGTGTGGTGAGTATACGAGACCTGGCCGTTCCTCCCGTGCCAGGCTTTTTCTATGCGCAGTACAACGCTTATTACGAGGCAGATCGCTACGTTGATGGCGACGGTAACAAGCGCCTGGATTTTGAGTCTGAAGGCGGCGAAGTCGAGCTTGAGACCGATATAGATGTGTTAGCGATTGCACCCGTGTTTCTGTGGTCAACCTCCAAAACAATCTTGGGTGCGAACTACGCCTTTTATGTGGCGCCCAACTTCGGTAAGAGCTCCGTGGCGGCAAAGCTTTCGGTGCTGGACCAAATCGGCGAAACCGACGATGACGCCATCGGGATTGGTGACATCTTTGTTCAGCCCGTTTGGTTGGGGTGGCAGGGTGATCGCTATGACCTTGCCCTGGGTGCAGGAGCGTACCTTCCCACCGGTAAATACGATGCCGAAGACGGCGACAGCATTGGACTGGGGTTCTGGACAGGCCAGCTCCAGAGTTCAGCTTATTGGTATCTGGATGAGGCGCGCGCATCCGCGCTCGAGTTTGCGGTGACCTACGAGTTTCATGGTGAGCAGGAAGATACGGACATCACGCCGGGAGACCACGTGTCTCTTGAGTATGGCTATAGCCAGTACCTGAGCAAAAGGCTCGAAGTGGGGATCTCAGGTTATAGCCAGTGGCAGATTGAGAAAGACAAGAGACTGACGGTGACCGAGATGTTGCTGGATCCCAATGCAAAGGGTGAGGTGCATGCCTTTGGAGTGGAGGCGGCGTACTGGTTTACCCCGCAATTCAACGTGTCGCTCCGCTATGTCAAGGAGTATGAGGGCAAGGCGCGGTTTCAGGGTGACTGGATCGCCCTTAACTTTATTTGGACGCCGGTGCCAATTTTCTAAGCGGTAAATGCCTGCTCGCACCAGACAGGCTGCGTGGGCGTGGATTCAGCCGTCACAGCCGCTCAAAACAAAAAAGGCCACCTGAAGGTGGCCTTTTTTGTTTTATGGTGGAGGCGGCGGGAGTTGAACCCGCGTCCGCCAGCACTCTGCCTTTGGCTCTACATGCTTAGTTTCCGTTAATTAATTTAACGGTCAACAGCCCAACGGTCAGGACGTTGACCGCGAGTCTCGAAAAATTTAACCGTGACAGCCGAGACATCAGCCACTGCGATCCAGTTCTATATGACAGTCAAAAGCGCGGTACTGGCACCTTACTTAAGACCGCCAGGGCCGAAGCACCTGGATGGTGTTACAAAGGGCTACTTACGCAGCCAGTTGTGCACCGTAGTTGTCGTCATTGGCAACTAATAGTTTGCAGCTTTGGATTTACGTGATTGGCTACCATCACGGCATGCACCGCAGGTTTCGTTACCGTCGTCGAATCCGTAACGCCCCCATATTGGAGCCGCGTAGTGTAACGCATAAGCGGGACTTTCCAGTCAGTAATAATGCGCAGTCGCGGCTTGGAAGCTTTACAGAGCGGAACTGAGAGAAAAAAGAAACCAGCGGCCGGGGGGATGAGTCCGGCCGCTGGCTAATGGCGGGGAAGATCCCGCCTAGGAGTGATACAAGGTCAGACCGTGACCGCGTTGCCGCGGAAGATCTT
>JAAEZV010000149.1 GCA_018222695.1 Gammaproteobacteria bacterium | reverse complement strand
AACAGCGCAGCATCGCCCGCGCTATGGCTGCACGCTGGGTGAGGCGGGTGGAGCGCCGCTTTTTCCTCTCCCAGATGCCGCACCCGAAATGGGTAATGAACTGGGCGCAGCTACAGTAGGTTCTGCTCAGCCCACTCTGACCTCACAAGTTTGGAAGAGTGCAGCGCTGGAGTCGGCTCTGGATGCCGCCTTCGCCGAGCCTCTTGAGCACGGCCGAAATACCCTTGCGGTCATCGTTATGCATCGCGGGCAAATAGTCGCAGAGCGCTACGGGGCCCCGATCACTGCTGAAACGCCCATGCAGGGGTGGTCAATGAATAAAAGCCTGATGGCGACCTTTGTCGGGCGGCAGATTGATCAGGGTCATTTGCAACTGAGCGACGCTGTCGTGACTGCACTCCAAGCGGCGGGCGCTGGAGGCGCAACAGTAGCGAAAGTGAACCCCGATCTCACGCTCAGACACCTGCTGTCGATGACCACGGGCTTTGATTTCTCGGAGCGATATTTCCCGGGTGATGATGTGACCGACATGCTCTATCGGCAAGCGGGCATGTGGCGCTCGGCACCGAATACGGGTCACGCCTTCCCTCCCGGCGATCAATGGGCCTACTCTAGCGGCGACATCAACACGGCATCCCTGATGTGGCAGCAGTCACTGCGGGGCGAGCCCTACCCAGACTGGATTCACAGCCACTTCACCAAGCCCCTGGCACTAGACCAGATCGTGTTGGAACCCGACGTCAGCGGCGTGCAGGTAGGTTCAAGCTACGCTTATCTCACCCCACGCGACTGGGCGCGTATGGGTCAGCTATGGCTGGATGCCTGGCACGGCCGAAGCGAGGTGATTAGTAGGGAATGGCAGCGCCTCGCTGTCACGCCGGGGACTGCGAAGGGCGGTGAGATCTACGGTCTCGGGTTTTGGCTCAACACAGGCCACCGGGCGTTTCCCAGTGCGCCCGAGAGCACTTTTCATGCCGGCGGCAATTCAGGTCAATTCGTTGTGGTGATGCCAGAGAGAGAACTGGTCGTGGTGCGGCTTGGCTTAACGCTGAATGAATCGCGCGCAGATATGGATGCGTTGCTGGCTGATGTTCTGAAAGCGTTGTGACTTGGCTACGTTGGCGCCAGTAGACCTGTAGTCGCCAGAGATACAGCTTAGAGAGGGCTCAACCGGATGCAACCGGTCCGAGCCCACCGCTTAAAACGCCTGGCCGAGCCGCGGTGCGGCATCGGCCTGCGGCACAGTCTTCTTTAATCGACCTTTTGCATTTGCGGCATCAGTCGGTACCCGTCGAACTTCACGCGCTCCGAGGGAATGTAGTGCCGCACAATGAAGTTGAAGATGCCGGTGTCGTTAACAATCGGTAAATTATTTGGCGCATCCGCACCGCAACCCATGCTCACCGTATAAGTGCCATCTTCGTTGGCGGTAGCGATATCCGAGCTCATGTGTGCAATGTCATTGAACATAAAGCCGTTTTCATCATAGACCGTGAACGACCAAAAGGCGCCGTTATCAGGGTCTTCGAAGGTCGCAGAGTAGCAGCCCTCTGCGGGAAAATTCGGGGAGCTTTCGTAGAGGTTATCGACCAACTGCGCTCCGCCCCAACCAACTGCAGCACCCACCGTATATTTGTCAAAGTCGTACAGCCCGCGGGAGTCATCCGTTGGTGCTGTGAACATGCCGTTCCCCATATCGGGACCAAACGTTTTCACTAGGTCCGGCAGCTTTTGACGGAGCGACAACTCAACCGCGTCAAAGCTCTCCTTGTTGACGGGCTCTGCCGAGAAGGGCTGGGCGCTCGCCGCGTTAATCACCATGCCGTCCTGAATCGTGTTGGCCTCGGCCTCGGTCAGTGTGCTGTCCAGTCGAATCACCAGATACATGTGCGAGCCATAGTGCGTCGCGAGCTCAAAGGTACCGCTGCCGTATGACATAGGCTGAATACGGTGATCCATTGTGACCGGCTGCACCGACACGTACTTACCCTCGGGAACCGGCGGAATGGTGATCGACGCACCAGCGGAGACATCCACCACTGCGAAGCCGTAGTAGGTGTCGCGGTTCATCCGCACAACGGGCTGGTCGTCCGTGGGAGTGAGCTGCCGATTGTGCGCGATCTCATTCACAGCGGCCCTGCTCTGGGCAATCAGCAACTGGCGCGACGTCTCGAGGGTCGGGTAATTCTCCGCGGTAGCCGTCATACCGTCCGGCTGAAAGAAATCATCGACGGATGTCACGGGGTCCGCCAATGTTGGCGCGGACACGCCCAAAAACAGTGCGATCGTTAGAGGCTTTAGGGTCATACTTTGTGTGTTGAGTGCGGATTCATGCATTGCTTCAGTCTCGCTCAAGTTGGATAGGCGGAATTATCTGTAGTGCCAAATTCAGGCCGAAGTTTATATAACGCTTGCGGGACATCACAATGGTCGTACACGCGGAAAAGCCGCCTTTCGACGAAGCTGTCACTTTTAGCGCTTTGCGCCACTCAGCCATTGCTTTACTTTGATGTTATCTCCACTGCCCCGAGGACAGACCCATGATGAAGGCCGAGACCTCCCCGCTAAAACGCACCCGCGCCCCTTATGGCTCAGCCGCGATCGGATTGGCCCTAGCATTCTGCCTAGCGGCGCAGGGTGCCTATGCACAAAGCGAGTCCAGCTGGTCCAATCAGGGTCTCATTTATCTGCTGGGTCCCACGCTGGACGGCACCTCAGGCATTGGCCCTATCGACACCGACGTCGACATGAGCGCGAGCGACGTCTTTGAGACCTTGGATGGTGCCTTCCTCGGCATGTACCGGGGCGAAGGTGAGCGTTGGGGGGTCATGATCGATGTCGTCTACATGGACCTGAAAGCTGACGGCTCTGGCGACGGTGGGGCGTTCTCGGGCGAGGTGGAAGTTGAGCAGACTACTGCCATAGCCTCCGCTACCTACCGACTCTCACCCACCACTCAATTGATGGCGGGAGCGCTCTACAACGATGTGTCCGCCGGTATCTCGTTGAAAGGCCCGACAGACCGCATCCGCGAGCAAAGTGCTGGCGATGACTGGGTCGACCCGGTCGTTGGCGTGTTGTTTGAGACGCCCATCGGGGGCGGTAACTGGTCCTTCACGGGGGCGGCCCAACTTGGCGGTTTTGGCGTGGGTGCTGATCTGGTCACCATCCTCACCGGCTCTTTTTCCTATCGGTTCAACGATTGGTCCAGCATTGATATTGGTTACCGGTATCTCGACTTTGATTACGAAGACGGCGACGGACTCGACCGGTTCAAGTTCGACATGAAAGAGCACGGCCCGGCAGTGGGTTGGCGGTTCGACTTTTAACCAGCCGAGTGTCCCAATGTGACAGCCCGCGGCGGCCATTTAATCTGGCCGTGAGCGGGCCAACACCCCTTTCCCCCTAACCTCAGCGATGTAGCCAGCCCACGGCGTTCTTGCGGCGTTTCTCACCGTTGTTCTTGCAGCCTTTTTGCTGCAGGTGTTTCTTCACCAGCGTGACCCGCAAAACCGCCGTCGCCGAGGGTTTCTGAGCCCCAGTCATGCACTGAGAATCACCACCACGACGCCCCTAAATTTTAGGTTATTGTTTTTGAAAGGATTAATTTGGTAATAACCCATATTTCAGTTTTGTGACTGATTTGTTACATTATTGTTTCATAAAGATGACAGATTAAAGTCATTTTGATGACAGGTGACTGTCACCCTACTGCCACGGACCGCTACACCCGATGGCTAACGCTGTGAAGCGATAAACGCTGCGAAGCGATGAGAGCGCCGTGAGGCGCGAGGAGAAGAAACATGAAAAAGAAGACAAGCTTGAGCTTAACCGCTGCTGCCTGCACCGCCTTGGCAGCAAGCCTCATTTCAGTTCCCTCCATGGCTGAAATCAATCAAGAATGCCTGTTCACAGGCGAAATTACCCAGAACGCATCAGACAGTCCGCTGCAGATTCGTTTTACCAGTATCAACGATGGCGAGAACGCCCGTTGTCACGCAAAACGCCGCGGCGCGCGATCCAAAGTCCAATTCAAGGCGACTGGTGATATCCAATCCCTGCCCGAGGGCTCTGAAGTGCTCTACCGCTATCAGGAGCTGAAGGACGGCGATTCTTCATGGGAGCTCGTCTCCGCGAAGACCCCCGTTTGACAGACAGCCCTGCCGACAGGCGAAAAAAAAGCCCGCTTAAAGCGGGCTTTTTTATTGAACAGAACTCAGCCTGTCAGAGGGAACCCGATACGGTCCAACCGGCCCACCAAGGGTCGGAGCCATCCGGATTCACTGCACCGATGTAATCGGTGGCATCCAGATAGTCACCATCCGCTACCGACTCTGGATAGGCGCCGTTAATCGCACTCCAATCCAACGGTGCCAAGCCGGACGCCTCCGGCGCTTGTGAACTCAGCAACGCATCCAGAGCGGCATCAGTCTCGGTCACCGTGGAGGCATCGAAGCTGACGTTAGCGCCTGAGAGGCTACCGTGAACGCCCGAGCCCTGCCCGCAGTCCTGAATCCAGTTGTTGATCACCAGTGCAGTACCCACCAACGCTTCAGAGCCGGAGCCATCGACGTTGATGCAGGTATCCACTGCGGTCTCTGAAGACTCCGCAACCGTGACCACCGTGTTGTGGAAGAAGCCACCAGAGCGCTTCTTGAAGTTCAGGCTGTAGGTCGCCCGATCAGCAACTTTGTCGTTGATGATCGTGACGTTAGCCAAGGTCGGCTTCGACAGGAACCCGTCGGAGGAACCCTCGGTGTCCATCTCAAAGGCCTCACCCTTCGAGGCGCCCTGCTTGACGATGATGTACTGCAGGTTGCCCTGGTAGCCTTCATCCCAGTCAACGGAGTCGTCGTTATTGTTGGTAAAGACACCGTGCTTCACGTTGACGTTACCACCGTAGAACTCGATGCCGTCATCGGAGTTGCCGTGCACCTGGATGTA
>JAAEZV010000148.1 GCA_018222695.1 Gammaproteobacteria bacterium | reverse complement strand
GATTTGTATGAACCCGCCCCAGAAGCCGGCAGCGACCATCAGCACATGTCCCCAGAAGCGGCGCCGGGGTGTCAGGCGCGTGGTGGCCACTGCATGGCCTCGGCCCGCATCGGTCAGCATCAGAATCAGCACCAGACCCATGACGGCAGCGAGAACCAGATTGAAAGTGTCGACCGGCAGGCGCACACCGACCAGCGCGCCCACCACCGCCCCCGGTACTGCGCACAGCGAGAGCGAGAGGATCATGCCTGACCGGGGCAGACCATTGCGGAAATAGGTCAAGGCCGCGCTGATGTTGTGCGCGAGGATGGGCAGTCGATTTGTACCGTTGGCGACAGGTCCCGGCACGCCCAGAAAAATCATCACGGGCACCGTAATCACCGAGCCGCCCCCCGCCATCACGTTGATAAAGCCGCCCGCGAGTCCCGCGAGGATCAGCACCCCAATTTCCCACAGCGCGAGTTCCACGATCAGTCGCGGGGTGTCCGCATGGTCACGAATTCCTCCGCCGCTGTGGGATGGATACCCACGGTGCGGTCAAAGTCGGCTTTGGTCGCTCCCATTTTGAGTGCAATACCCAGTCCCTGGCATATTTCGCCCGCATCGGCGCCTACCATATGTGCCCCCAGCACGCGATCAGACTCGGCATCGACGACCAGCTTCATCATGGTGCGCTCTTCACTGCCGCTCACCGTGTGTTTCAGCGGCCGGAAGGTAGACTCGAAAATGGTCACCTGGTGTCCGGCGGCCACTGCTTCCTCTTCTGTCAGCCCCACCGTTCCAATGGGCGGCTGGCTGAACACAGCGGTCGGGATGGCGTGGTAATCCATGGTCTGGACCTGACCACCAAATTGGTTTTGCGCAAAGGCCATCGCCTCGCCAATGGCCACCGGTGTCAGTTCCCAGCCACCGGTCATATCACCCAGCGCGAAGATGCTGGGTTCTGCGGTTTGAAACGTATCATCGACTTTGATGTAGCCAGCTTCGGTGAGCGTCACCCCGGTATGCTCGAGTCCCAGCTGTGCAATATTCGGTTTGCGACCGGTCGCGTATAGCACGGCATCGAAGGGCTCGTTACCGTCTGAGAGGTGGGCGAGTACGCTACTCGATTGGGACTGCAGCGCCGTGACGTGGTGGTTGAAGCGCAAGTCCACGCCGGCTTTGCGCATCTCTTCGGCCAGAAACTGGCGAATGTCGTGATCAAAACCGCGGAGAAACAGCTCACCTCGATAGCTCTGGACCACGTTGGCGCCCAGGCCCGAGAAGATGCTGGCGAATTCGGTGGCGATATAGCCACCACCCACAATAAGGAGTCGCTCGGGAAAGCGCTCCACATCAAAAATGTCGTTAGAGGTCATCGCCAGCTCGATGCCGGGGATCTCCGGCATGGCGGGCCAGGTGCCGGTGGCGAGTAAAATCTTCTCGGCGCGGTAGCGGGACTCTCCCACGACCACTTCTTGGGGTCCGGTGAGCGCACCGTGGCCCTCAATAATATCGACCCCGGGGGCCTCAAGCAGGCGCGCATAAATGGCGTTCAGTCGCGCGATCTCCTTGGTCTTGTTGTCTCGCAGCGTGTTCCAGTCGAAAGAAACGCCCTCGGTCTGCCAACCAAATCCTGCGGAGTCGCGCCAGGCGGCTGCGTACTCGCTTGCATAGACGTAGAGTTTTTTCGGGATACAGCCCACGTTGACGCAGGTGCCGCCCAGTGCGGCTTCCTCTACTACGGCCACCCGGGCACCGAATTCGGCGCTTTTTCTGGCGGCCCGGACGCCGCCGGAGCCTGCGCCAATGACCATCAGGTCGTAGTCAAAGTTTTGAGTCATCGATTCACCAAAAGCGCGGCGGAAGTTGTCGCGTTCCGCAATTTCATTGTCGTGGCGCTTCGCTTACAGTCCAGCGTTATACGACCTAAAAATGGATGAAATGTCGATCATGCTGAGCAATAGCGACCCGCGAAGGATACACGTAATCGCCTTATTCGCACTCTTCATACTGCCGATGAGCAGCCCGGGGTGGTCTGACTCCGATCTGCCTGAGGCGAGCGAGTCTGCGGCCCCCGCCAGAATCGAACTGGTGGATCAGTCGGTGGTTTACGGTGAAATCACCGACATCCATGACGGCGAACTTTACGTGACGACCGAGTGGATGGGGGACGTCACCATTACGCTGTCGTCAATCCTTCATCTCGAATCGGATCAAGATATTGAGCTGCTCACGACCGAGCAGGAGAAGCTGGCACTCTCCTCACTGATGGTGGTGGATGGTGAGGTGGTGCTGGAAGAAGCGGATAATCTCGCTCTCGACCAATTGGATGTCGCCAACCCGGAGGAGTGGGAGCAAGGCCACGGCTATCACATCACCGGACGCGTCACGAGCGCGATCGAATACAACCGGGGTAATACGGAAACGGATAAGCTCAATCTGGATGCGGAATCGATTCTCGAGAGTCTTCGAGATCGCATTACGCTGCGCGCTGACTACGAGGACAGTAGTGCGCTTGTTCTCGATACCGACGATGACGGTAATACAAAACTAGACGCCGACGGTAATGCGATGAAAACCAGCCAGGCCACAGCGGATAACTGGCGAGTGGAGGGCAAGTACGACTATTTTCTGTCGGACCCGCGCAATTATCTCGGGTTGAACGTGGGTTTTCATGCCGACCAGTTTGCTGACATGGACCGGCGTACCTACGCCAGCGCCTACTACGGCCGTAAACTTCTGACCCGCGACACGCTCATCTTCGACGCTGAATTGGGTCTCTCGTATGTGGACACTGATTTTGTGGTCTCCGATGACGAATCCTACACGGGTGTCACCATTAACCTCACTGGCGAGGCGCAGCTCTTCGACAGCAGAGTGACCCTGTACTTCCGCCAGGCAAATATCATTAATACGGAATCGGCTGAGAAGTCTATCTACCGCACCAAAGTGGGTCTGAGATTCCCGCTATTTTTGGGGCTGGAGGCGGCAGCAGAGGCGACGGCTGATTATGACGGTGGCGCGGCAGAGGGTAAGGAGAAGCTCGACGAAACGCTAAAATTCCGAATCGGCTATACCTGGTAAATCGATTTCGAATGAGCGAGTCGCTCAATAGCGATGTGGTCTTCCTCCCCCTGGGCGGGTGTGGCGAGATCGGCATGAACTTCAATCTCTTCGGCCATGCTGATCAGTGGGTCGCCGTGGACTGTGGTATTACCCTGGAGCAGGTGCCCGGTGCGCTGAGACCCTCGGTGCAAATGCCCGACCTGAGCTTTATTGCTACCCGTCGCGAACAACTCGCGGGCCTGATTGTGACGCATGCTCATGAGGATCACTTGGGCGCGCTCCCCTATCTCTGGGAGCAACTGCGGTGCCCCGTTTATGCCACTCCCTTTGCGGCCGCAGTGCTACGACATAAAACGCGGAGCCGCAGGGGCGTGCTGCCGAGCTCATTGATCGAAATCGAGCCGGGTGAGGAGATCAAGGTCGGCCCCTTTGATATCGAGTGGATTCCCATTACACACTCCACGCCTGAGACCTGTGCATTGAGTATCACAACGCCACAGTCGCGGATACTGCACACGGCAGACTGGAAGATTGATCCCGACCCTGTCGTGGGCGCGGCCTGGTCCTCACAGCGATTTCGCGAGCTGGGCGATAAGGGGATAGACGCGGTGATCTGCGACTCCACCAACGCGTTGCGCGCGGGGCGCACACCCTCCGAGGGCGAAGTCGCGGTTGGTTTGCGTCAGGTCATACAGCGATGTGAAGGGCGCGTTGTGGTGGGCTGCTTCTCCAGTAACGTGGCGAGGATGCAAACCCTAGCGACGATCGCCCAGCTGACAGGCCGTTATCTAGGGGTATTGGGCCGTTCCGCGGCGGGGATGGCCCGATGCGCCCAGCAAGTCGGGCTGCTGCCAGAAAATTTTCAGCCCATTCACGCGGAGCATTTAGGGTACCTGCCCCCGGCAGAAGTACTGGGCGTGGCAACCGGCAGTCAGGGGGAGTGGGGAGCGGCACTGCATCGCCTCATGATGCAAACGCACCCTGATCTGGTGCTGGAGGCCGGCGACACCGTCATTCTCTCCTCCAAGACGATTCCCGGAAACGAGGAGTCGGTGCAGCGCCTCGTCGAAGGTTTGCGTGGCCGAGGTATTCAGGTGATCTCCGCGGATGAGAGTGAGCACACCCTGCACGCATCAGGCCACCCCTGCCAGGGCGAGCTGGCGGACCTTTATCAGTTGCTGAGACCGACGCTGGCGATTCCGGTGCATGGTGAGGCCGAGCACATGAAGGCCAATGCCAGTGTCGCTCGTGAGAGTGGCGTCGACGTTACTCTGACCGGAACGAATGGCGACCTTTTTTATCTCAGCCCCACACCGGGTGTGCGGCGCCGCTACGCCGCGGTGGGGCGTCTGCAGTGGTGTGAGGAGACAGAGCGACTGATTGGCGCTACCTAAAAGCCGTTAGCCGTATCGCTCGGGCTGAATCAGGGCGCGTCTTCTATACCCGTCGCGCGCCGGGCGGCCGCGCGCTCGGCATCGGCAGTGTTGATCCAACGATAGGTCAGGTAGTACTTAAAGATGTTGGAGACGTACTGCACCGTTTCGCGCCCTACCTGCTCCGCTACGATCACCTCGACGTTATCGAACCACAGATTGGGGTCGTAGCCCCGCTCTCCCGCTTCGCGCCGCAGCCGGCGAATTCGCCCGGGTCCTGCATTGTAAGAGGCCAGTGCCAGCAGTGAGCCATTGATTTCGTCGAGTTCGGGACCACTAAAATAACGCTCTTTCAAAAACGCCATATATTTGGCGCCGGCCTCAATGTTGGGCTCCAGCTCATCGATGTTGGGGATGGCGACGTTTTTGTCTTCGGCCGTGCTCGGTAACAACTGCATCACCCCGACGGCACCCACGTGACTGCGCACGGTTTGGTCGAGCCGCGACTCCTGAAAGCCTTGGGCCGCCAGCAAAGTTGGGTCCATACC
>JAAEZV010000147.1 GCA_018222695.1 Gammaproteobacteria bacterium | reverse complement strand
CCTCCGAGGCAACCGGACCCATATCGACCCCCTCCTCCAGTGCGTGACCGACCGTCACGGTAGCCAACTTGGCCTGCAGTTTTTCGACAAAAGCATCGTGCACACTTTCATCGACAATCAGACGCGAAGACGCCGTGCACTTTTGGCCAGTGCCACTATATGCGCCGACAAACGCCGCGTTTACCGCCACATCCAGATCAGCATCGGCAGCCACGATCAACGCGTTTTTGGAGCCCATTTCGAGCTGACACTTGACCAGATTTGCAGCGGTCGCGGCCGCGACTTGCTTGCCGACCGGCAACGAGCCCGTAAATGACACCGCATGAATTTGGTCGCTGTGAATGATTTGATCACCCACCGCGCCGCCACTGCCCATCAGGAGATTGAAGGTGCCATCGGGCAGACCTTGCCTAGAGATAATCTCGGTCAGTGCCCAAGCACTGGCAGGCACGAGGTTCGCGGGTTTAAAGATCAAGGCGTTACCAAAAGCCAGCGCCGGCGCGATTTTCCACACCGCAGTCGCCATGGGAAAGTTCCACGGGCTGATAATCGCCACAACACCCACAGGCTCGCGACGTGTCTCAATCTCTACGCCCGGGCGCACCGAATCAGCTCGATCGTCTATCTGGCGATGCACCTCGGCGGCAAAGTAATGGAAGAACTGTCCAGACCGGTAGACTTCACCGACACCCTCTGCGCGGGTTTTGCCTTCTTCGCGGGCCAGCAATTCGCCGAGCTCGCCGCTACGCTCGATCAACTCGGTGCCAATCGCCATGAGTACCTGATAGCGGGCCTCCATTGGGGACACGCCCCACTCAGCGACCGCACGATTGGCTGCCTCGAGCGCCATATCAACTTGGCCGGCATTGGCCTGCGCATACTCACCAATGACATCGTTGACGTCAGAGGGGTTTCTGTTTGTCACCGTATCGCTGGTGTCGATCCATTTGCCGTCGATGAATAGGCCGTGTTGCTCCGCCATAGGTGAGGTGCTCCTGATTGCTGGAGAATAATGAGGTGCTGGGGGCTTCAGCCCGCCGCCGATGCTACTCCTAGCGCCCCACAATTGATATCACCCCGAGCTACTCCAGCGGGGTTATAAACGGTCATAACACCTGTCGGATGACAGGCGCTAGTGAAGCCGGCAACCAGGCCTGAGAAGGCTTTCAAGTGAGGAGACAAACCGCCGAGACGACGGGCTGCTGCACTACTGTCTTAGGTGCACCTCCAACCGAAGCCCTGCGGGGGAATGGAAGATCAAACTCGCCCGGGATTGAATCAAACTACCGTTGATCGTCGACGCAGAGTGACCGACACCATGAGCACTCAGATGAGCAGCCAATGCCTCAATGTCGTCCACCTGCCAATTCAGGTGTGTAACGCCTCGCGCTCCCGGCCGAGCCCGTGGGTAAAGATCCGCACCATCAGTCCCCTGATAGGTCACCAGTTCCACCTCGCCCAGGGGCTGACCCGGTTCCGCCCAAATACTCACCTCTAGCGCACAACCTGCGGGCAACCCAATCATCTGCTCGATATCAGGTCCCGCAAGAATGTTGTCGTGGGAGAGCTTGAGCCCGACCACCTGCTCATAAAAACGTTTTTCCTCCGTGGGCTCCCGCACGATACAGACAAGCGGGCCAACGCCAGAAAATCCTGTGGGCGGGATCGGCGTGTCGCTACCGATGACCTGCAGGAGCACGATATTGATGTCATCGTGACCCGCCAAGTGAATCTCTCGGAAGTGCACCCCGTCGGGTGAAACGGCCTCGCTGTAATGCTCATTGCGGAAAACCACCCCTTGATCCACCAACTGGGCCATCCGAGCAGGTAGATCATCGACGTAGATATCGAGGTTTTTAGGGCAGAGGTCAAAAACCTGAGCGTTTCCCCGAACTGATTCAGCTGTTGCCACCCACTCCACTATATGCATGCCGCCATGCGCAGCTCCCGGTGAGCGCACCATGGCCTGCCGCGCTACGTGTTGATCAGGCAATCCCCAGTGCTGTCGCAGACCAGGATCGTCCCCCTCTACTCGCGCCGCACACTCAAATCCCAGGCGCGCCACCCAGAAATCCAGTGCGGCCTCGAGATCTCTGGTGCCGATGCTGACCCAATGCCATGCACTAGCCATCGCTCGCTCCGGGTTCTGCTGGGTAGCGCTCATCTACCTCGGCCAACAAGTCATCCACCAACATGCCCACGTAGTAGTCGTTGGATTGTGCTTTGGCCTCATCCAGATAAGCCCGCAGATCCTCAGGCGGAATGGCCGGCCCGCAGGCCTCAAAATCTCCGCGTAGACTGTGTCGCGGGAGCGCAACCAGTGCGGCCAGACGGCGGTAACGCGCTGCCCGCTGCCACAATTCAAAGGTTTTGCAGATATCCGGCTCGATGGTGCGGCCAATGGAGTACAAATACCCGATCACGAACAGCGACTGAGGGTAATCTGCCTCGAGCGCTTTCAATCGGAAGGGCATCGCCTCCTCGCCCCGACCCGAGTAGCCATACGCGCGTCCGAGCTGATAGTTGAACCTAGGATTATCGGGATCGGCGGCGACCGCTTGCTGGCAGGCCGCAATCGCGGCGGGCTTGTCCATGGCACTGCTACTCACCGCAGGTGCCACATGGCCCGGATCGCGACCGTGCGAAGCCAAGCGATCACACTCGGTGATCTCTTGCGAGAATCGACTGAAGTCATAATCTTCAAATTCAACCGCGAGTGCGGTCATGGGGCCGAGCGCTACTAACCACAACGGCAGGCATAGCATCCTCATCTATCTACCCTCGTCTATTCGTCATTATTCTGTTGGTCAGCCTGCGCTAGCCGCGATATTTTTTCAATCGAGCTGCGCTGATCTGCCCATTGGCGCCGTGATAACCTGCAACTGAGCAAGCGGGCGAGATGGCCCGATTAGAGTCGGGCGGCCGAAAAACGCTGGGAGGTATGGGTGTATGAACGATGCTTTGGTTTTGGCGAACGCCGAAGACGGCATTCTGTGGCTAACGCTGAATCAGCCAGCACGCCGCAATCCCCTCTCCAGCGACATGATCGCCGCGCTCTCAGACGCCATTGCCTCCGGTAATGATGACCCCAGCACCCGGGTCATCGTTATCAAGGCCGCTGGCCCCGCTTTTAGCGCGGGACATGACTTACGGGAAACACGCCGCCGCGACGATGAAGGTCAGAGTGACTGGCAGGCGCGAATCGACGCTCTCCTGCAGGAATGCGCCGCGATGATGACGAGCATCCTGCACACACCCAAACCCATCATTGCCTGCGTTCAGGGGATCGCCAGCGCCGCCGGCTGCCAACTGGTTTCTGCCTGCGATCTGGCCATTGCCTCAGAAGATGCCACCTTTTGCACACCCGGGGTCAACATTGGCACGTTCTGCACCACGCCATTGGTCGGTATTGGTCGAAATCTCTCACGCAAGCACGCACTGGAAATGGCGCTGACTGGTGATCAGTTCGATGCCGCCACGGCCGAGCGCTTTGGGCTCATCAACCGGTCGGTCCCCGCGACCGAACTGGAGCAGGCAACCCAGGAGTTAGCGGACAAGATAGCGTCTCGCTCAGCCGAGAGTATTGCTCGTGGAAAATCAGCCTTCTATCGCCAGGTCGAGATGCCCCTCGATAAGGCGTTCGAGCTGGCCAATCAAGTGATGCGCGACAATCTTACGTCCGACGGAGACGCGAAAGAAGGTATCGGCGCCTTTCTGGAAAAACGTGACCCCGAGTGGGGTTAGTCACCCATGCGTCTTGAGTCTGACGAGGCCATTGCTCATCTGCTCGCGCAGGTAAGGCGGATCGCCTTGGTAGGCGCCAGCGCCAAGCCCGAGCGACCCAGTCATCGGGTGATGCAATTTTTGCTTGATGAGGGCTATGAGGTCATTCCCATCAACCCCGGCTTGGCGGGGCAAAAACTGCTCGGGCAAACGGTGCACGCCTCTCTGGCAGACCTTCCGACAAGCGTCGATATGGCAGATATTTTTCGCGACGCCGCGTCACTGCCCGAGGTCACACAGCATGTCGTGGCTGCCGGAATACCCGCAATGTGGACACAGTTAGGGGTTGTTCATACTGAGGCCGAGCGGACTGGCTTAGACGCCGGCCTGCAAATGGTGATAGATCGCTGCCCGGCGATCGAAATACCGCGACTACGAGACGCAGGTCTACTCCCCTCTCGCTCGCTGCAGTTTTAGGCGCTTTTAAAGACCATAGCGTTGCGAAATTAATCGTTCGTAGTTAGTTTTCAAGCGTCCACGCGTGTCTTGGTGCGGCCGACTTACGCTGGAAGTCGGCGTTAAGAAAAACTCAAGTTCTTTTTCGAAACCGAGCGTGTGAAGATTCAGCTGAAGCAATCTTGATATCTTAACTCGAGGGAGACACAAGATGACCGCCCGAAACGATAACAAGACCTATAACCAACCACTGGGCGGCAACGAAATGCCAAGGTTCGCTGGCCCCAGTACCATGTTTCGTTTGCCCTCGCAGACCACCGCAGCCGGATTGGACATTGCCATACTCGGTGTTCCGCTGGATATTGGCACCAGCCTGCGCCCGGGTACCCGCTTCGGCCCAAGAGGGATCCGAGCCGAATCCGTGATGACCCGCCCCTATGGGATGTACACGAAGGCCGCACCCTTCGACTCTTTTCAGGTGGCCGACGTTGGTGATGTCGCACTTAATACCTTCAACCTGGCGGACTCTATTGTCATTATCGAAAACCATTACCACCAACTGCTACAACACAACGTAAAGCCCGTCACGCTGGGGGGCGACCATACCATCGCCCTGCCCATTCTGCGTGCCATTGCCGCAAAACACGGCCCAGTCGCTGTGGTCCATGTGGATGCCCACACCGACACCAACGACCACATGTTTGGCGAACCTGTTGCCCACGGCACCATTTTTCGACGTGCCATTGAGGAGGATCTGATCGACCCCCACAAGATGGTGCAAATTGGTCAGCGGACCACAGGTTACAG